>JAJDZI010000119.1 GCA_022824735.1 Nitrospirales bacterium | reverse complement strand
CTGCTTTGAGTTTCAAGTCCTCACCGCGACCCGGTCCGGCGAGGTGCGGCTGGCAGAATGGGCTGAAATCGATGTCCCCAACAAGATGTGGGTGATTCCGGTCACCCGCACCAAAACCGGCAGAGCGCATCGGGTGCCGTTGTCATCGCGGGCCTGTGAGATCTTGCAAGAGGCCCAGTCCAAGAGTGAGTCGGCCCTGGTGTTTCCGAGCGCACAGGGCAAGGCCCTGTCCGACGCGACGATTTCCAAGCTAGTCCGAGAGAACGGGATCAATGGCGTGCCCCATGCCATTGCCCGGGCGTGTTTCCGGTCGTGGTGTGCGGACGTGAACGTATCACGCGAAGTGGCCGAAGCCCGTCTCGCCCATGTCGTCAAAGGCGTGGAGGGGGCCTATCAACGTTCCGATCTGTTCGATCGGCGGCGATCGGTGATGCAAAAGTGGGCCGACTACGTCACAGGTGCGCCAAGTGCCGACGTGATTCCGTGGCACGGCTGATTGACATGGACCAAAAATCGAGGCCCTCTCAGAGGCGCTTCCCGCCAAGTCAAGCTCTACGCTATCTTCCCTTTTCTATGAGTCCGGCTTATCAATGTCCCACAATTTACTGGTTCTCATATCGATCAACTGGCAGTATAGATCCAAGCGTATCTCCTCGTTGTCCGCTGGTACAAGAAACCTCTCTAAAACAGTCGGGATTGGGAAGTAAGCACTCCCGTACATCTCCTGAATCGGTCGTGTCAGTTCCAAGGCTCCTTCTACACGAAGCTTACCTTCCACCTCAGCGGCAATAATCTCATCAAGACGAATTTCGTATTGGAACTGGGCGCTGATGCCGTCAGAAGCGACAAATGTAATCTTATTGCCAATCCAGACAACTCCATAGGTATCGCAATCGGGGAGCAAATCGCCATAAGCTCGAAAGGCGTAATCAGGTAACCGAATGTAATATCCTGCCCAGTCAGTGCCGCTATCATCGTCAATGATCTGAAGCAGGCGATGCGTCTGATCCTTAGCGGGATGTGCCGGTAGTGGCTCATCGCCGACATGGATCACCTTGACATCTTCGCGCGTCACTATCACTCGCTTCCCCCCCTTACGGACAACGCTGATATCGTCCTTGATGAGGATCCATAACTCCGAACGCCGTTTGGCAAATAGTTCGAGATTCAATGCCCCATCGCCAAAAAAACGCGGGCTCCATTTTTTGAGAGAGGGCCCTATATACTCGTGAAAAAATACGGAAATAAGGGAATGCGTAAGTGGTGTCAATCCGAGTCTTTCGAGTTTTTTTACCTCCCCGTGGCGGACGTCAACAAATATTTCTATGGGATGACTACCGGAACGCTCCTTGACAAAAACAGGTATATCTTCAGTGAGGTGCCCGGCAACCAACTTGAATTCCGCTATCTCGTATGATCTGGAGATGTTCTGTTCGATTTCGGCAAGAAACATGCGCTCAAAGCGTGTCATATTGTCATAGACCTCTGTACAATCGATCATCCCGTCGAACGGTTTCGCTTTACAGTACATCTCCAAGTATCGCTTTTCGGCCTCCCGGCGATAGCGATCAGCCGACAATTGAACAACAATATGACCGCGCGCTTGCATGATTTGGTTAAGGGCTTGCTTCTGTGCCGTTCCGAAGAAAACTCCAACGTTACCTTCTGTTGCACGTCGTTTTATATCCAACAATACCTTTTCATCGCCGTCTACCAATCGAACGAGCACTTTGCCCATTTTACCAATGAAGCCACGCTGAACCACAAGCCGGAAGACCCGTGTATGCTGGGAAATTCTCTCCGGTGAGTCGAATATCGCGTCAATAGCCACATTCTCTAGAAGTTTACTGATTTCGCCCAACAAGCTTGTGGTGCCTGCATCCAATGAGTCACGCCCTGCGGTGGGCGCGAACAGGTCGCAATCAAGCCGACCTGAGATGCCGATTGTGCTCGGAATTTGAGTTGCGCAAAGCTTAAACCCGCGCTTGAAAACGTCAATGGCACCGTTCTCGAAACGTAATTGGCCTGTAAGATTTAATTGCTCACCATTACGGGCAAAATCCTCGATTGCTATTATGAGCGCATGGCCACGGTCCTCGAAAAGTCGGCCGGCAACGGTGATATTGTCTAAAGTCCATGTCTCACTGAGGGAGCCAATAGGTTTCAAGTTAGCGCGATCGTCAACATCTCCAAAAACTTGTTGTGAAATCATCTCGCCATTGAATTTAATGGCTATCGGAACGAAACGGACAAAACCCTTTAGATAAGTCTTGAGGTCATCAACATTAGGACTCTTCTTCATGCGACCGACCACCATGGTTCCACGAGGCCCAGCGGCCTCTGATCTCTGAACAGTTACGGACGGAATTATCGGCGGCCTTTTAGCACTAGCTTCCTCGATATCATTAGCTGAGAGTCTTGTGAGTGTGCCAATAGACTCTTCATCAGTTTGCGAAGTAACTTCTAGCATGTCGCATACACCGAAGTTTGCAAACCCGCCGATACCAAACATTCCGACACAGCCAGCCTCCCGTGCTTCCTGTGTTCGCTTTCCACTTGCTCCCATCGTCCAAAAGTAATTCTGGAGAGCTTCCCTAGACATGCCTATGCCGTTGTCTCGCACCGAGACCGTCCGGTCATCGACAGAAATTACGATGCCGTATCGGTTATCGGAGGGTTCAACTTTCTCGCGAAGGGCCTGAATACGAACTGCATCGACAGCATTCTGGACATTTTCACGGATAAAAGCATGCGGTGTTTCATATATTTCCTTGGAAATTGCTCGGAGAAGGTTCTCGAAATGAAGGCCCACTTCGAATGAATCACCGCTTGTGCTCATATTTTCCTCCCGTCCTTCTTTTGAGCCGATAGCCATTCCCGAAATTCAACATCCCCCGTCGCTTCAAGAATTTTCCTCCCGATCTCGATAAAACGGTCAACATAAACTGGAAAAGTCGTAATGGCATTTCTTATCGTCTCTTCGGCTTGCGCACTATCTTCGTCATCAATCTGCAGTGTTGCCAAGCTAGCCCAGTCGTCGGCCTGTCCTTCTGCTGAAACAATAAGTTCTTGATAAATTCTGGCAGCGCGTTGGTGCTCCCCTTGCTCGGTCGAACGGGCCAGACATAGCGCTAACATTCTCTTGGCTTCAGCCGCCACAACTGTATTCTTTAGGTCGCAACTCCGCTCAGCCTGCTCACGAAGTGCACTCCAATCCTCCGCAGAGCGAAGCTCATCCAGTAATGCCAACGTGTGCTGGAAGGGAACTCTAGGCCCTGTGCCAGCAAGCTTCCGGGCATTTGTTTCACGAGCCTCAAGCTCTGCCCGTAATTCATGATAAGTTTCGCAAACTTCCTTTAGCTTCGCACCATACACAGTGATCGGATGACCGTGCGCGTTAAGTATTTCGTCAAGGGATTCCCGATTGTGTAGTAGTTTGATAACATTGCCGACACCTAGGAAGTCCTTCGTAACAGCCGCAAATTCATCCTCAGATTGTTCTTGCAGCAGGTTGGTGGTTCTGAAGGCAACTACGTTGTCTACGAGCATCGGGACCTCAGACATATTACCTAAAAGAAGCGCGGCAAGATAATGAGTGAAATTGGCTACACCGACCGGACAATATCGTTCGATGGCAGAACCTAGATCACTAATAGTACACGAAACGGCTGCATCCACTTCATGTGGATAGCTTTTCTTGGACTCATTAGAAAAAACACCTTTATTGGGATCAAAGTGAATGAAGGTAACGTCAGCCTTGGCACGTAGCACGTCGAGCGTAACCGTGGTATAGCCATTGTATGCCTCGCGCGATTCAAACAACGCGCCTGCAGCAAGTGTCAGGCAGCGCCCCGAATACGATTCAATGCTGGACGCGTCAGGAAAGTGAAGATGCCCGAAGTGAAAGTAGTGGCAGATTTCTTCCAAAGAGCGACTGGCTGGCCATCGATCAAAATCACGCAGATAGTCGAATGGATGGTGCACCATGCCGATGATGACATGGGGATTGACTGTGTTCACAATTTTGACAGCATTTCTAACCTGTTCTTCGCCAATTAGAAGCTGGCGATCATCTGATTGACCTCCTTCGGCGAGCCACGCAGAGTTTAGTCCGATAATCGCAATTCGAATTTCATTGACGTCAATTACGGAAACATAGCCCAGATCGTCTTGGGTGCGATTTCTTGTCTGGTCTGAGAAAAAACGCTCTTGAAACTTGCGGAAGTTAGCTTGGCGCGTAAGTAACATTTCACGCTCCTCGACGTTTGCAAGGAACGAGTAAATGTCGGTTTGGCTACGAAGCTCACATCGCGCCCCGGCAAAGGACATTTTTTGCCGACTACGGTCAACATCGTGATTGCCTGGAACACAAAAAATTCTATTACATGACAACCCGATCGTCGAAGAAAGTTTAGTAAAAAAAGGTTCGACCAGCTCGTACTCAGATTCTTTTCCAGAAAAGGCAAGGTCGCCGGTAACTAATACAAAATCGAATATCACATCGCCATCGCCTCGCTGTTTGATGTCATGAAGCATTGCATCCAACACGGCATCCTGTTTTGAGGATTGCTTTTCGTGCAGGTGAAAATCAGAGATATGGAGCCAACGAATCGGACGCATGAACAATCAACTAACTTTAGGGTGAGTCTCGTTTGCGTGGTTGAGGAAATTATACCTGTTGTGGTCACAGTCGGAAAGTCATCTCATGAATCGAGGGAGCCATTGACCTTCCCCTCAATTTAGGTCCAAGGCGAACGTCTGGAAATGGCGGCATTGATTTGTTGAGCGGCCGACAAGATTGTTAAGGTGAATGTCGAGGGTGTTGTAGCCAAAATTTCCAGCGGCGCAGACTCGATCCCAAATCGAGTAAGGCGAGCAGGTCAGCCCCAGTGGACCTCCCCACCGATGCGGTTCACGTTAATCCCTCGATCCGACGTGAACGAGCACAGCACCACCGTCCCTAGACGATGTGACGTGCGACCAAAAGACCAACGGTCTGCCCCAGGGCACGAGCCACATGCCCGTGAATCGCCTCTATTCATGCGGTTTTCATTCAGGCGTCGTGCCAGAGCCCCACGGGATTCCCACGAAATTGGGAAATTATCCTTAAACTGACGCGCTTTTTGAGAATGGGGGCTGGCAACTACTTAGACGAAGGGTCGCTGGCAGCGTTTGGATCCTGCAAAAGATCAAAGACCCGGTCCCGTAACAACAGGGCAATGACTTGCATCACGTGTTCCATCCAGATGCCTTTTTCGTAGGCCACACTAGAAAAGTGCCTATAAGTCCCAGGATACGAGGCTGCTATGGTATCTATCACAACTGGAGCATGAAGTACACGCACCGGTATGTGAATGAGTTTACGTCCAGGCTCAACGATGGGGATGTGCAACAAGATACAACTGATCGGATCGCTTCTCTCTCACGGGCTTTGTGTGGCAAGGGGATACGGTATCGAGTATTAGTGGCGTAATTCGAACTAACGGAATTGCGCAATCGCTGCATCCCTATGTTTCGCAACTTTCAGCGTGTGCTGCAAAATAAAATTATCGCGTGGCGTTAAATTACAAAAGACGATACGCAGCCTTCCATCATCGTCGGTAAAATCTGGCAACAGATTGACGATAGCGCCGTTGAAGAATGACGAAGAAGTTAATCCAACTCCTTGAAAGTCCAAAGCGACTCTTGGGGAAGACTTGAGCAAAGGATAGATGATATGAGACAGCTTCGCTCCCTGCTCATATGTCCCACAATATGGACCAACAATGTCTTTAATGATCAATGTTTTCATCGTCTTGACTCAACATGAATTCGGCAATCTTTTGATTATCAAATTCAATGTTAATACAGGACCCGGGAAAAGAAAAGGGCAACGTCCTACTTAACGAGTTTCCAGCAGCGTCCTGTTGCCATAGCCCGTCAATAGAAATTATTTCCAAGTTGCCGCGCTGTTTGAGAAAACCGCAGAGAATAGATAACCCAGCACCAATATTACGGTCTTTAGATTTTGATGATATACCTTCTTGGATGGCTAATGCAATAGCGCCTTCGTTTGCACTCAATGATGGATATTTGGGAAGTAAAGTATTGAGAAACCCAACTCCGAGATCGGCAACTGATAACATCAATTTATTTTTATCGGGATAGGCTTGAGCGCTGATATAGCAACCCATAGAAGATCGGCTATGGTCTATGACATTGTTGACGATCTCTGGAAGGGGAACAATTATAGCCTCCTGAATACTTTCCTCGGGCAAGAACAAATATCTATTCAACCACATGGCAATCGTGTCGAAATACAATGGCTCGAATGCAACCATCCTGCGAAGCCCAACACCGGTGCTTTGAAGGGAAGCTTCGATGGTTCTATCTCTGTCCTGAATGAGAAATTCTTTGTAAAAACCTTGATCCTCAAAATATCTCTCGCAGGCAGAATCTGTCGGGTGAACAAAAAGAATAGTTCTTGACCTTTGTTGCAAAAAACTTCTGATGAGAAGGGCAATAACATTTAATCCGAATGGGTAAATCAAGCGTATATCTCCACACTCAAAAATAATTTCTGCAGATGAATCGGTTTTCATGAATCTCCAGTAATCATTGAAAACCCTTTTATATGTATCGATTTGATTGTCACAGTACGGTGGGAAGGTGATCACATAACGGTCTCTAGGCATATTTTAGTTTATCATAAAAAGTGCAAACAGAACTAAGAACTCATAAACTCCGCCATCAAACAAGCCCTAGACCGATTGACCAAGACCCTGGCGACGTATCAACCACCGGCCAAGGCTCCGAAGTAGAAGACGGGGAAGAAGAAACCAAAGCGAAAAAAGGGAGAAGGAGAGTAAAGAAATATGGACTCAATCAGAGAGCAGATTCTGTCTTCAATGCACGACGATTATGCGGTTAAGACTGCATCCAAATTACAAGGTGCTTGCGAAAGGTTAACACGCGAGAAGTGGGAATACTTTAAAGAGAGGATAGATCAGCGCCGATTGTATGAAATGGTTGCGGAACAAATTTCTGGCCCAGAGATCATCAACTATTCTTGATTATTCCCTTTTTTTAAGGGGAATCCCTTATGTGGCTGTGGGCCTCGTGAATGAAGAGAAAACAGTC
Source organism: Nitrospirales bacterium (assembly GCA_022824735.1). GTDB lineage: Bacteria > Nitrospirota > Nitrospiria > Nitrospirales > UBA8639 > Bin75. Next base: position 35,746 of record JAJDZI010000119.1, on the reverse strand, counting down.
GCGTAAGCGCTCGATGGCATCAGGCTTGAAGTGGGTGCCCGCCAGCGTGATTTTGCCGGTCTTGCGATTGTAGCGGTACTCGGGCCATGCCGGGGCCGCGAAGAGCGTCTGGTAGTGCACGAGGTCGGGTTCGCGGTCGAACAGATAGTACACGCCGCTGTAGTATCGTTTCACGAGGGCTTGGGCATGATTCAGGAAAGAAAGATAGATGCGTTTGTCTTCTTTCCGTCAGCGTTCATAGTCCAAGGCTACCCAATAGTTCTTCGGTGAGTGCAGGAGGGCATCAGGGTTGTCGAATTGATCCGGGAGGTTGATATGTTGATCCCAAATCACTTCGTTGTAGTGAGCGAGCCGCTTGAGCACGGCGCGTTGCACGGCCAAGTCGTGCATAATGTGCGAGTATCGGTTTAGTCGGGAGGTCTGGGTTTGGGCTTTGGCCACGTCCCGGCCGGCGACCTGCAACATGTCGACTCCCTAAATTCACAAACGAAGTGCAACACTTTGTTAAGGTGTTGCCATGGGACACTCTTATACGCATCTCACCCTTGAAGACCGCTGTCAAATGGCCTACTTACACACCGCGGGACACTCGCTCCGCCAAATTGCGGCAACTCTGGATCGCGCGCCATCAAGCATGGCTCGGGAACTGAAACGCAATGCCGCGCGCACCCAGGGCTACCAGCCCGGCTATGCCGACCAACAAGCCCGGGCCCGGCGCTGGCGCGGGTCCAAGCTCGACCGCGACCCCGACCTCCGCGCCCGGGTCCTGGCCCGGCTTCAAGCCGGCTGGTCCCCGCAACAAGTGGCGGGCCGCCTGGCCGTGGAGCAGCACCGGAAGGTCATGGCCCACGAAACCATCTACCGCTTCATCTATGCCCAGATGGCCCGCAAAACCAACTATGCGTGGCGGCACTATCTGCCCCGGGCCAAAGCCAAACGCGGCCGCCGGAGTACCAAAGGCCGGAGCCCCGCGTCCTTCATCACCCTGCGCCGCCCGCTGACCGAGCGGCCCGCCGCCGCCGCCGACCGCCAGACCCCCGGCCACTGGGAGGCCGATCTGATGTTGTTCCGGCTCTATGGCCAAGCCGTCCTGACCCTGCACGAACGCCACTCGCGCCTGCTCCTCGCCGCCCGGCCCCCCGGCAAGGCCGCCGCGCCCATCGCCCACCTGCTGGCGGCGCTCTTGGCCCCGCTACCCCCAACCTGGCGGCAAACCCTCACCTTCGATAACGGTACGGAATTCGCCCAACATCACACGCTCCATGCCTTGGGCCTGGAAACGTTTTTTTGTGAGCCGCATGCGCCTTGGCAGAAGGGCGGAATCGAAAACGCGATCGGGCGCTTACGCCGCACCCTGCCCCGTAAAACCAACTTGGCCACGCTCTCCGATGAACACTTTACGCACCTGGTCCAAGTCTATAATAATACGCCGCGTCAATGCCTCGGCTATCAAACCCCTGCCGAGGTTTTTAGAAACCATCTGTTGCACTTCAAATGTGAATCCACCCTCCGGCCTTGGTGAGCATGAGATAGCGGACCTGGTTGGTATAGACACTCTTGAATGATTGGATGATCTGGGCGTCGAGGAGCGCGCGAAAGAATTTATAGGAACTTTGGTACGTCAGGCCGAGGCGGCGGGCGAGCAGGTCGACCGAGGAGAATTGAAATTCCAGGAGCCAGTCTAGGACAAGTCGGCGCTTTTCTTCTCGGACGGCCCGGGGGTATTTGAGCGTGGGATCACGGCGTTCAATTCGCATGGGACAACCTCCTTGTCCGGTGTCGGCGAGACCGGCGGCCTGTGCCCAGGCCGCCATGAACCAGCCACCTCCTCGGATTTCTTCTTCTGGTCATGTTGCCGTCTCGCCATAGGATCGTGGACGCGAATCGACGTAGGCGCGAATGTCACTCTCACGCCAGCGCACGGCCCGTTCAGAGACTTTCAGCGGCACGGGAAAGGTCCCGTCGCGCATTTTTCGGTACAGAGTGCTGCGGCTGAGCCCCGTGCGTCGCTCAACCTCACGGCGGGTTAGAAGCACGTCTTGATCTGTCGACATTGGCATCACCTCCTTTGTGATTCGCGGAGGATGCCAACATATGCGGGGGATGTCGTCCTGTTTATTTCGCCGTTTTACTCAGGACAAATCCATGTTGTTCCAGGACCGTCCCAGAGTATCCGGTGCGTGCCGTCCTATTGATTTCGCAGGCTTGCTCAGGACATAATGTCCCTCCTCCGCATTGAAATCCAGGTCTGGCAGAAATAGTATGATAGGAGCCCCGTCGCACGAAGTCCCATCCTGCGGGGGGAGTGCCTCCGTCTGTGGGAACAAACTTGGGAACACACATGACATGATCGACGAAACGCTCCTGTTTATAGGGGGTTTGCGTATCGTTTGCAGAACACCCTCTCCGCCATTCATCATAAGACATCAACAACCAGTGATGGCCCTAATTTACCGACTATCTCCAATGGAACCGGCGGGATTTGAACGGGGGATCGGAAGGGGGTGTGCAAGTCCACCCTAAACGCCATCAGCTTCTTCATTTTCTGCGGGAATGCCGGTATGCGTGAGCAACGCTGGGAATCCCGTCAGGCATTGAGTTTCCCTCAAGTCCTCGACCTGCTCGACCGTCTGCGCGCCAGAACATTGCGTCACGTTGATCCTGATAAAGAAGGCATCTGTTACATCGAGGAGTGGCCGGTTCCATCGCCGGGAGCCATCCAACGACTCGATCAATGGCCCCTGGAAGACGTGACGATGGTTCATGTGCTCGATGATTGGAAAGACGATTTTTTTCTTCTGGCCGGCCGCTACCATTCGACGTTCCAACGCCACCAATCCGTCAGCGCGTATTGCTCCATCAGCCACCCATGGCACCTTTCCGTCCATTTGGCCACCCTGCAGCCCATTGCCATGTTCTGGGTCGGATTCCGCCATACGCACTCATTCATCAGGGTCCGGTTCCATACCGCGACGATTATTGCCCAAGGCGAACCCTCTGCCCCCCACCAACGGCCGGTCTGGCTGGAGGAACGGCAGGCGGCGTTCCGCGAAGCCATTGACCTGCTTGATTTACCGATAGACGTGTCGATTCAAAAGGACCGGGTCACGCTTCGCAACACTCACGAAGACGTTCCGTTTTTTTGTTCTTGGCCGGATGCGTTCGGACCGTGCCAATTCGAATTCAATTCCTCCGACCCATTCGCCTTCCTCGTACCGGCCAGCGGATTGGCTTCGACGCATCGGCTGCCGGCGGCAACGGTTCGAATCTATTTGACCGGCTTTTCCCAGGGAACCCTGGATGAATTCAAGACTATCGAGCCCGGCGTGCGAACCGTGTACCGCTGCTCCGCGCACACCTGCCTGACGGACCTTCCGGCCCTGCTGGATATTGTGGGAAAGGAGGGCCGGTTGTACACCACCGTTTCCGAATTTCGAACACAAGCGATTCTTCCCGATTACCCGGATGCCGCCGCCATCGTCGGAATCATGGGGATGGACAATCACTATCAACTCGAAGTCCGGTTGAACATGATGCCCCTGCCCATGACCGCGATGACCGCTTGGCTCGAGGAGTTGTTCGCCTATCCTATGGCGTATGCTCCGCTCTCCCCTTTTCCCTGAAGGAACCTCTGCTTTATTGCACTATCGGGCGCAGGGCTGCGTTGTGTCCTCGCTCACAAGGCCGCCAACGTACGTTCCAAGCGACTCTCGCCATCCAAAAACTCCAAATCGAGACACACGGCAAAAAGAGGAACCGGAACCGACCAATCCGGTTCAACCTTTACCAAATCTTTTTCCGTCGTGAGCACCACGTCCGGACGGCTCCGCTCAACGCGTCGATAAATCTCCGCAACCCTGGAAGGGCCGTATGCTTCATGATCCCGAAAGACAAGTTCATCCACCACCTGCACGCCGAATGCCGTGACCATCCGGCGGAATGATTCGGGATTCCCGATACCGCTGAAGAGGAGCGCCCGTTTTCTGCGAACACCGGAAAGCGGCATCGATTCCGATGCGCCCATCAACGTTTTGGGCGTGAATCTCGTGGTAATGGGATCGATCGCGGAACCCAGGGCCGCCCGGATCGGATCCAGTACGTCGGCAATCATGGATTCATCGTCAACCCGGGTCAGAATAATATCCGAGGCTCTCCTGGCTTCGCCAAGCGGTTCCCGAAGTTTTCCCACGGGAAGCAGTGCCTGTATTCCGGCAGGACTGGAACTGTCTACCAGCAACAGGTTCACGTCACGGTCGAGGCTCAAATGTTGAAAACCGTCATCCAGGATGAAACAGTCAATGGGTCGTTGACTCAAGACCCAACGACCCAGTTCATATCGATCAGCGCCAACGGCCACGACGACGCCCGGACATCGCGTTGCCATCAAATAGGGTTCGTCACCGGCCTCCCGGGGTCCGGCAAAGACCGACGTTCCATCGGAGACCAGCAAAAATTCCCGTTGACTTTTGCGACGGTATCCCCGGCTGAGGATACACGGCTTTTTCCCATACCCCAACAATTTGCCGGCCACCCACATGGCCATGGGGGTTTTACCCGTACCACCGACCGTGAGGTTCCCGACACTGACCACCGGACGAGGCAACCGGCGTCGCGCCAACCATCCTCGTTCATACAGCCACGTCCGGAAACACGTGGCGAATCGATACGGCCCCGTCAGCATCGACGTCCATCCGGCTTACGACGATTCAAGCCGACGACTTGCTCGACCATGGCCAAATTTTTCTCGATCACGCCTTGATTGTCGTCGATGACTTTACGCGCATTGAGCCCGCGATGAGACACCCAATCCTGGTCCTGCATCCCCTTGACGAACGTTTCGGTCAATTCCCGGCCATTGCGGACTCGAATGCCGCCGCTGGATTCGATCAATAAATCCGCAATCTCATGACAGTGATCGGTATACGGTCCGAAACACACGGGTTTTCCCCAAACCGGCGGCTCCAGGAGATTGTGCCCTCCCACGGGAACCAGCGTCCCTCCCACAAATGCCATGAACGCCAGCCCGTACACTTGAGCCAATTCTCCCCGGGTATCGAGAAGGATGACCCGCGGTCCCACGGCTTCCCGGTCACCCTCTCCGGGCAAACGGCTACGTCTCACCGGGAGAAACCCGAACTCCTCGATGGTCCGGGCCAGCACGTCGCATCGTTCGATATGTCTTGGAGCCAACAGGAGCACGACGTTGGAGAATGAACGGATCAACTCGCGGTAACTTTCCAAAAGGATCTCTTCCTCGGCGGGATGGGTACTGCCTGCGACAAGCAACCGTTCGTCTTCCGACAACCCGAAGGCCGAACGCGGGATCGATGGCTGGGCAGCACACTCTCCTTTCATCGTGAGGTCGAATTTCATGTTCCCCGTACGGTGCATCCGGTCAGGCAAAGCCCCCAACTCGACGAACCGGCGTTCATCCCTGCCGGACTGCACGAGCCCCAATGCGACGGTCGCAAGAACCTGCCGCATGAACGGCCTGACCCATTGGTAGCGAGAAAAGGAACGGGATGACAATCGTCCGTTCATGATCACGGAAGGAATTCCCCGGCGGGAGAGCGAACGCAACAGGTTCGGCCACAGTTCGGTTTCGACGACTAAAAACCCGGCCGGGTTCAGGGCAGTAATGAACCGGTTCACAATCCAGGGATAATCCAACGGCAAAAAACAATGCGTGGCGATGCCGGTCAATCGCTGTTGCACGGCTTCCCGTCCGGTTTCCGTCACGGTCGAGACCACGATCCTGGTGGCGGGATACCGTTGGTGCAGCGTCTTCACAAACGGCACAATGGCCGACACTTCTCCCAAGGACACAGCATGAATCCACAACACGTTCTGCTGAGAGTCCCACCCTTGCGGCACAACCCATCCCATCCGTTGCGACAGGCCGGAACGACACCGTTTCTTGAGCAGCAACGCGCAAAGAACGATCGGAAACGCGAGGATGAGGAGCACATTATAGAGACCGTACCACATCTCGACACGAACCCGGATTACAAGGAACGCTTATCACACATCGCTTCCGCTTCGGATGACATGGAGCAGAGGGTGGTTTCCAACTCGACCCGTATCCGTTCCAGGGTCTCGGCGTCAGCAGCACGTTCAACCCGAATCGGGTTGCCCCAAAGATAGATCCCACTGGAAAACGGATACGGGACTATGAACCGGTCCCAACTGGAAAAGACTTTTTTTTTGAGCACGCAAACACCAGGGGAACGATAGGCAAGCCCGTGAATTTGGCGAGCGCGACGACACCCGGCTGAGCGCGATATCTGGGCCCCTTGGGGCCATCGGGCGTAATGGCGAGATCAACGCCCTCCCGGCCCAAGCGAATCAGTTGGCGCAATGCCTTGTGTCCTCCCCTCGTGGCCGACCCGCGGACGGCGCCGTATCCGAATCGCTTGATGATGCGATAAATGATTTCCCCGTCACGATGTTGGCTGATCAGAACCTCGGGGTGGAGGCCACGGTAGCCTAACGGGATCATCAATTGTTGCCCGTGCCAGAATGCCAGGATGATATTGCCTCCTTCCCGGTATAGCCGGTCGACCGGTTCGAACCCATGCGACTTCAAGGACATCGACTTGCCGAGAAGCCGAATCGTGGCCGCGCCGAGAAACGACAGGATGCGTAATGTCAGTGGGTTCATTTTTTAAGCCGCCGGTCGTTCATTGGCTACCGCATCGTATGCACGGCGGGAACGTCGTGGAATTGGGTCTGGTACAGTCGCGAGTACATCCCGTTCCGACGCAGTAACTCATGATGAAGCCCCTCTTCCACGATGCGCCCTTCGTCCAGGACGATAAGACGGTCTGCATGCTGAACGGTCGAAAGGCGGTGCGCAATGACCAGCGTCGTCCGGTTTTTCATCAATTCGGTCAAGGCCGCCTGGACTTGCCGTTCGGACTCGGTATCCAACGCGGAGGTCGCTTCATCGAGAATCAATAGCGGAGGATTCCGCAATATTGCACGGGCAATGGCCAACCGCTGCCTCTGTCCGCCGGACAGGGTGACGCCGTTTTCTCCTATCAGCGTATCCAGCCCGTTGGGTAACTCTGAAATAAATTCCCACGCGTATCCCGCCCGGGCCGCCTGAACAATTTCTTCTTCGGACGCATCAGGGCGTCCATAGGCAATGTTAGCCCGTACCGATTCATCAAACAAGACCGTCTCTTGGGAGACGATGGCAATCTGCGCGCGCAGGGACGTCAACGTCACGTCCTTGAGATCCAGACCGTCGATCAAAATGCGGCCTTCGGATGGATCATAAAACCTCGGCACCAAACTCATCAGGGTGGATTTGCCGCTCCCACTTTTTCCGACCAACGCAATCACTTCGCCGAACTCGACGGTCAGGTTAATGTGTTCGATCGCCGGAACGTCACTCTCTTCATAATGAAAGCTCACGTTTTGAAACTCCAGGGAACGCGAGATGGGCGACAAGGCCGCGCGCCCGGAGTCGCGAACAAATTCATGCTCCATATCCAGCATTTCAAAAACCCGGTTCGCCCCCGCAATCGCCCGTTGAATGAACATATTGGCGCTGGCCAGTTTTTTTAACGGGGCATACGCCATGAACATCGCTGCTAAAAAGGAAAAAAACTCGCCGGGTTTCATTTGTCCGTCTATCACTGAAAACCCGCCGTACCACACGATAAAGGCAATGCCGCCTATGCCGATCATCTCCAACAGGGGCGACGTCAGCGCACCCAGTTGCGCCGATTTCATGACCGCTCGCAAATACGTGGCATTGCCCTTGGCAAACCGTTGTTGTTCAACGTGTTCACCCCCGTACGCTTTGACGATTCGAATCCCGGCAAAGGCTTCTTTCAGCGACGAGGCCATGTCTCCCATCGACTCCTGGCCCCTGGCAGCCAACTTTCGCAACCGCCTGCCGATTTTCACGATGGCATAGGTCGAAACCGGCATCACCACAAGCAACGCCGTGGCCAGCTTCCAATTCTGGTAGAACGCCACGCCGGTCAAGACCACAAGGATCAGCCCCTGTTGAATCAGGTCTCTCACGACGTTGGGAATGGCGTTGGCCATTTCGTTGACGTCGTTGATGACCCGCGCAACCAATCGCCCGCTTGAATGTTTGTGGTGAAACGGCAACGACATGCGAAGAAAGTGACCGAACAGTTGCTGCCGGACTTCCGCCACCACGCGATTGCCCACGTAACCCATGAGATAGGCTTGACCATACGAAAAGAGGCCTTTCAAGGCGGCCGCGCCGAGAAGGACCAAGGGCAGAACCATTAACAGGAATTGATCTTTGGCGATAAAAATTTCGTCAAGGACCGGTTGCACCAACCAGGCATATAATCCGGATGTGCCCGCCACGCCCGCCGCGCACAGACATGCCACGATCAACCGGAACCGGTATTCATGCAGGTAGGACAAAATTCTGAGATACACCGTCATGCCCGGCACTCGTCCAACACGACCTCTGCCGCTCTCAAGGAAGCTCCGGGCGAACCCAGCTTGGCGCGAATGCCGCCCAGGGCTTCCCGCATGTGATCGTAACGGGTTTGATCCTTCAGAAGACGAAGCGCCTCCGCACTGAGCCGCTCAGCCGTCATGTCCGATTGCAATAATTCCGGAACAATGCCACGCCCGGCGACGAGGTTGACCAACCCCACGTGTTCGACCGTGATGACCAGTTTGGCAAGAAGACAGGTCAACCGGGAAACACGATACGCCAGGATCATGGGCGTGCCGACCAGGGCCGCCTGCAAGGTGGCCGTCCCCGACGCCACCAACAGCAAATCCGCGGCGGCCATGACCTCTTCGGGTTGATTCGGGACCACGGTCACGGGAAGCTTCTTTTGGTCAATGACCCCGTTGACCCATTCTCCGGCTACCGTGGGCGCTTGTCCGATGACGCAATGAAGGCCGGGGAACGACTCCCGAATGCGTCCCACCGCTTCCATCATCGTCGGCAACAGTGACTCGATTTCGGCGCGCCGGCTTCCGGGAAGCACTCCAAGAATCAAGCCTTGAACCGGCAGCCCCAATTGTTGGCGCACATGAGCCGTCTCATACCGCTGCGCCACGTGATCGAGTAAGGGATGACCAACGAAGCTACAGGGCACGTTGGCTTCACGGTACAGGGGCTCCTCAAATGGAAGAATCACGATCATCCGGCGCACGACCCGCTTGATCAAATTGATCCGGTACCGGCCCCAGGCCCAAATCTGCGGCGCGATATAATAGATGACGCGATGACCGAACTTCGCCGCGATCCTGGCCAGCCGGAGATTCATCGATGGATTATCGACAAATACCACGCCGTCGAAGGATTCTCTTCTGAAAAACCGCTTCAGGGTCAACAGGTTGGCCAAGCCCTTCCAAATTGCGACCGGACCCGGCACGCCAACGACGTCCAAACGATGTAAACCCGGCACCAGTTCCACTCCTGCAGCGCGCATGTGTTGGCCGCCGACCCCGACAAGCCTGATTTCAGGCTGAAGGTGTTTTAAGGCTTTTGCCAGACTTGCACCATGAAGATCGCCTGACGCCTCACCGGTGACGATCATGATCGACGGACCAGACACGCCCTCCCCTAAAGTGCGACCCTTGAAAGCCCGGCCAACGGATGCGCTTTTCCACGAATGGCCTGTTTGATCGCATGGACGAGTTCCAAGGCGGCCAACCCCTCTTCGCCGGAGACGCCGCCGGGAGCGCCGGTCCGGATGGCTTGCGCAAAAGCCTGTAATTCACGTTTCAGCGGCTCTTCATCTCCTGCCTGAATCGATTCCTCCCGGACCGCTGACTCAACGTCCGTACCGTTCGCTCGTCGATACACGATGCCCTGGCGAGAGAGAAAGTCCACGGAGAGATAGAGGTCTTCCTGAAACAGACGCATTTTCCGCAAACGGCCGGTCGAGACACGGCTGGCCGTCAAATTGACGACGCATCCCTTGTCAAATTCGATCCGGGCATGCGCAAAATCAACCTGCGGGGAAAGAACCGCGGTCCCAACAGCCTCCACGCTGGAGACCTTCCCAAGGCCGAAAGACAAAATCAGGTCGACGTCGTGAATCATCAGGTCCAGCACGACGTCAACGTCCGTTCCCCGTGGTTGGAAGGAAGCAAGCCGGTGACATTCGATAAACCCGGGATTCGAGATACAATCATAGACCAGGTCCCTGACGGGATTGAAGCGCTCAACGTGTCCGACGTGTAACACCAGTCCTTTCTGCCGCGCACGGTCGATCATCTGCCGGCCTTCGTCCGGCGTGACAGCCAGGGGTTTTTCAACCAATACGTGCACGCCCGCATCAAGACAATCCAGCACAACCTCCCGGTGCTGCAACGTCGGCACGGCAACGCTCACCGCGTCCACCTGGTCCAATACACTTCGCCGGTCCTCGAAATGCGCGACGCCAAAACGGGCGCCGATTTCAGTCCGCCGGGGCTGGTCAATATCAACCACGCCCACCAACCGGGTCTGGGGCAATTCCGAATAAATACGGGCATGATGTTGCCCAAGATGTCCCACACCGATAACGCCGACGTTAAGGGTTTCCATAGACACCTATAACCGCGATGCCGGCTCGATGAGCTTTCGCCAGCATCTCTTCCCGATCAAGCATGATGGTCTTGTGGGCCTCCAGGGCCAACACCGAAGCCTTGACTTCATCCATCACGTCGATGGTTCGAGGACCGACCGCGGGCAAGTCAAACCGCAAATCCTGCTGGGGCTTGCAACACTTGACGACAACGGCTCCGCCCCGGGCCAGCCGGGCGCCTCGCCGGATGGCTTCATCCGTCCCCTCGACCGCTTCAACCGCAACGATCACGCGATCTTTGACCACCACGCATTGACCAATGTCCATACGGCCGACGTCTTTCGCAATGCGCCATCCGTAGGAGACGTCCTCCCGTTCCTTCCCGGACGCTTCACGCCGGGTCAACGTGCCTTCGGGGACCACGAGATTCGAAAGCCCGAACGTGGACTCCCGAATCGTAATCCCTTCCCCTTCCAGGTCGTCGGCAATAGCCCTGAGAATCTGATCATCCTTCCATGATTTCAGTTTGGCAAAAAACGCCATCGCCCGAAAATCCGGACGCGCGCCGGAAAAGAGATGCGTTTTTTTCATCCCGCCCAGCATCACGGCCTGCTCGACGCCGTCACATTTGAGGGCCTGAATGACTTTCCCGAACTGACCAATGCGAACCCAATGCATCCGGTCAACCACCTGCTCCAACTCAGGAGAGGTTTCACCGCGATGCGCCACAGCCGAGACTCGAAATCCAAGCTTCCTGGCGTTTTCGGCAAAAATGATAGGGAAGCGACCGTTGCCTGCAATAAGGCCTATCCAGGCTCCAGTGGGAGGAAGCGGCAAAGCTGACGACGACAAATCTTGAGTCACCGCGTGTGGGTCACCTAAAATTCTTCCTGATCGCTTTGACCTTTTCGCGCGGAACGACACATCCCGCGAGTCGAGGTTTCCAGAAACGTCAGCAGGATCAGGACGTCCGGACTATCATCGAATTGATGGCGGGCCAGTTTGATACTGTCGGCCATACGCTGGTTTTTCCGAAACAGCAGGCTGTAGGCTTGTTTCAACACGCGAATGCGTTGAACGGAAAACCCTCCCCGGCGAAGCCCAATGGCGTTAATCCCATAGAGATCGGCCCGGTTGCCGACTGCGCGCATGAACGGAGGCACGTCCCTTGCGACGGCGGAACATCCGCCGATCATGGCGTAGTCGCCGATCCGCACGTATTGATGCACACCCACCAATCCGCCAATCACGGCATGGTTCCCGACGGAAACGTGTCCGGCAAGCGTCGCGGCATTAGCCATGACGACGTCATCGCCGATGTGACAATCATGCGCTACGTGGACGTAGGCCATCAAAAAATTATGCCGGCCGATCGTCGTGACGCCCCCACCGAACGCCGTGCCGCGGTTCACCGTTACGTACTCCCGCAAAATATTTTCATCGCCGATGCTCACGCGCGTCGGCTCATCATGATATTGGAGGTGCTGGGGTGGCCCTCCGATTGAAACGTAGGGAAAGATTTTACACCGTTGTCCGATATCCGTATGGCCTTCCAGGCTGACGTGTGAATGCAGTTCAGTCCCGCGACCGATGTTCACGTGCTCGCCGATGACACAAAAAGGCCCCACGATCACGTCCTCATCGAGTTCGGATTTCGGATGAACAATAGCCGTGGGATGAATGGATCGACTCGACATCAGACTCCTTACGGTTTGGGGTGCCCCGTTTCCGCCTCCGTGGAGCCGGCCTGTTCCGATTGCAGCATGGCCGTTAATTCAGCCTCGCACACCAGGTCATTTTCGACAAACGCCTTTCCCTCCATCTTCCAGAACGGTGGCCGGCGTTTCATCGCTTCGACCTCCAACCGTATCTGGTCGCCGGGAATGACGGGTTTGCGAAATTTGGCCTTATCGATTCCCGTCAGGTAGACAATCGGCGATCCCTCAACGGACGACGATCGAATGGCCAACACGCCGCCCAATTGGGCAAGCGCTTCGACGATCAACACGCCGGGGAAGACGGGACGCCCGGGGAAATGGCCCTGGAAGTACGGGTCATTGACTGTGACGTTTTTCAATCCAACTGCCCGCCGCCCGGAGTCAAACGCGACGACCCGGTCCACGAGTAAAAACGGATAACGGTGCGGAAGGATGGCCTGTATTTCAATGGCATCCATCACGACGTCCGATTCGGCCATCTGATCGCTCATGGTTCCCGCGTATCCTCGGACCGGAACAACCCGTCGCCCAACGTGACTGGCGTCATGCGCAGTCCTGTTCGTCAGCGTGACGTGGTCTGGTCCAACAGTTCCAACACGGCGGATGAAAAATCCATACTCTCGTCATAGTACCGCGTCGATGTATTCTTCCCTTTTTCGACGACGAGCCTCAACCTCCGTTGCCGGGCAATTCGCTTGACGACGATGTCAACCTGTTCACGAAATTCATCCAGCAAGTCGGCCTGCTTGGACTGAAACTCCCGTGACATATTACCGGCTTTTTGCTGGTAGTCCAACATGCGCTGGCGTAATTGCTCTTCTTTTTGTTGTTTGGCCGGGGGACTCAAGACGCTGCCTTGACGCAACAACTCATTTTCCAGGTTCCGCAGTTCCTGCTGTTCAAGTTCGAGTAACGCTTGCCGGTCCTTCATAAACTGGTTGAGCGTCTCATTGACCTGGCGGCCGAGTTTCGACTCTTTCAATAACCATTGCGTATCCACGACGCCGATGGCGAGACCGGAACCCGGCGGTCGCTCCGTGACGAACACTCCGGCGGACTCGGAAGCAGGCGTCGCGCAACCGGCGACTACCGACAACAGGATGACCAAACCAGCCTGACGCACGATTCCCGAGCATGACGTGCTCATGTCCCGTAGGCGTTGCACGCTAGAAGACGTTCCCGACGGAAAACTCAAAGACGCTGGATTGCTCCCGGTCCTTGCGATCCAATTTGAGACCCCATGCCGCGCGTAAAGGCCCGAACGGTGAAATCCAGCGCACCTCGACTCCCGTTGCCTTTCGCAGATTGAAATTCAAATCTTCTTCTTCGGCAAAACCTTTCCCGTAATCAAAAAAGAGGACCCCATTCAATTTTGCCGTAGGAAGGACGGGGAAAATCAACTCGGTATTGATAATCAACTGTTTGTTCCCGCCCGCCAACGTTCCGGAATCGGTCACGGGACCGGCTCGCCCGAATTGAAACCCGCGCATCGTATTGATGCCGCCGACAAAAAAGAGTTCCGTCAGGGGCACGGAACTGCCTGAATACCCGTCCGCCATACCGAACCGCCCACGGAACGCCATTCTGAGATCCCACACGGGTAACGGGATATATTTCAACCCATCAAGCGCGAATCGATAGAAATTATTGGTTCCTCCCAGCATATCGGTTCCGAAACCCAGGCGCAGCCCCGTTCTCGAGCCGGTACGCGGGTCCTGGAAAAAGTCGCGGGTATCACGAAAAATACTCGAACGAAACCCCGTCGTGGATTGATCGCCAAGCTGGTTCCGGATGAACGACGTGGCGTCACTGGCCGCGTTTGTAATTCTGATTTGCTCGCCGACGAGCGTAAAACTTCCCATAATGTATTCGGAAAAGGCCCTTCCCCATTGGACCGTCCCGCCCTTTCTCTCTTCCTGGTACGTCAAGAAATTCGTTTGCGTGCTAAACCCGTCCGCCTGGAAGGAAGTGGGGCCGTCGAACAGCGCCGGATTCCTGAACGTCAGGACGCCGATCGTTCGACGAACACCGACTTGTCCGCGAACCCGGACCAAGTACCCCAACCCGAACAAGTTCCCTTCCGTGATATTGGCAATGGCCGTAAATTGATCGAGAGTGCTGAACCCACCGCCGATACTGAATTGCCCCGTGGGCTTCTCCTTGACTCGCACTTGCACGTCAACCTTATCTTCCTCCACGTGTTCGGGAACCAATTCGACGGTTTCAAAGAAATTCAGGTTATTGAGCCGTTGGAAACTGCGCTTGATGGCCGCGGAATCCAGGACTTCCTGTTCATCCACTCGCAACTCCCGGCGAATGACGTTGTCTCGCGTCTTATCGTTCCCCGTAATGTGAATCTCCCTGACCCGGATCAGCGACCCTTCCGTGATCGTAAAGGTCACGTCCGTCGTCAGCGTATCAGGGTTGGGAGACAGGTTGGGCGAGACTTCGGCGAAGGCATACCCCTCTGCTCCATACATGTCCGTGACGCGGGAAATTTCTTCACGGACCGTCGTACGTTGAAACACGTCATCGGGACGGATAAACGAATATCGCGCAAGGGCTTCGTCTTCAAAAACCGTATTCCCTTCATAGCGGACCGTTTGAACCGTGTACGGTCGCCCTTCACTGATTTGAAACGTCAGGTTCACGGATTCCTTGTCATCAGTCAGTTCAATGGCGGGGGTCCCGACCTGCACGTCAAGGTATCCTCTATTCGAATAATATTCCTTGATCCGTTCAATATCGTTTGAGAGTTCTTCCTGGTGCAGGATCCCCGCGTCCGTAATGAGGGAGAGAAACGTGGTCCATTCCTGGTTGGCCATCACACTCAATAAATCTTTTTTGTCGAACACGGTCATACCGGCGAAATGAATTGTATCGATTTTCGCTCGCGTGCCTTCCTGGATGAAAAACGTCACGCGATTGCGACTCGCCTGCAATTCCTGAATGATCAGGATGACTTTGGCCTTGTGATACCCGCTTTTTTCATATTCCTCCCGGATCTTCTCCGCACTCGCTTTGGCCGCTTGTTGATCGAGAAAGACCTGATTCCGCAGCGTGATGATCTCTTTCAACTTATCGTCCGACAACGCGTCGTTCCCATCAAAGACAATGGCCGTCACAAAGGGTTTTTCTTGCACCACGAACGTGATCACGACGCCCTTGCCTGTCGTTTCCGTCTGCACTTGCACGTCGTCAAAGAAGCCCATATCGTAAATCCGTTGAATCTGCTGCCGCGTCGCCTCAGGTGAAAACGGATCTCCCGCTTTGAGGGTCACGTTCCCAAGAATCGCGTCCGACTCGATTCGCTGATTTCCCGCAATGGCAACGCGGTCCACGACCACCTCCTGTGCCTGACTCAACGACGGCAGAGACAGAGTCACACACAGGCATCCGGACACGAGAATCATCACCAGCACGCGACCGGTCATGACTCTCATGGGGATTCCGGGATTGGGAATCGTCGAACGCGGATTCTTTGAACCGATTGTCATCATCGTGCGTTCCGGACAAACACGTCCCATTGGGACAGGGGCCATACAATCACAAGCCGGGGCCGGCACTCAAGGGTGAGAAACATACAGTGGTTTTCAGGGGACCGGGTCCAGGTACTCAGACCTGAAAGAATGCTATGAAAAGGTGCGCCATTATAGATCGCCCCGTATGGCTTGTAAAGTTTGGGAAGCTTGAAATCGCGCTTCTTTCCTTGACATTCATTTTTTTGTTTACCTACTATTCAACGATCCGTTGAGAAGACACTCGACGGTTGAACGCTGCAATCCGTATGGGTGAACGACGGACGATTCCTGCCCTCGGTGGTGCTATCCCAAAAATTTGTTTGGCGCCGTGTGACACGTCACGTTTGCCGGTTTGAAACTGCTAGCAACGATCGATGACTGAAGAACTGCACCAGGCTCCTCCGGACGTTGATATTCCCAGCGATCTCCCGTTGATCCCCGTGAGGGACATCGTGGTCTTTCCGTACATGGTCCTGCCCTTGTTTGTCGGACGGGAAATGTCGATCAAGGCCATAGAAACGGCCCTTGCCGGTAATCGCATGGTCCTCCTGGCGACCCAGAAAGCCCATGACACGGAAACGCCGGCGCCGGCGGACATTTTCGAAACCGGCACGGTCGGCATGATTATGCGCATGCTGAAACTCCCCGACGAGCGAATCAAAATTCTGGTCCAGGGCCTGACGAAGGCAAAGATCATCCACTATCTCCAATCCGAACCGTTTTACTCCGTTCGCATTCAACCCTTCCCGGCTTCTCTCGAACCGGCGGCATCCCTCGAAACCGAAGCCGTCATTCGAACCGCAAAAGACGGGGTGGACCGGATCGCCAGCCTCGGGAAAGTGCTCATGCCGGACGTCATGGTGGTCATCGAAAACATGGACGAACCCGGCCGGCTGGCCGACCTCATCGTCTCGAACCTTGGATTGAAAGTGGAGGTGACGCAGGAAATTCTGGAAACCGACGATCCGGTGACCCGGTTAAAACGGGTGACGGAGATCCTCTCGAAAGAGATCGACGTGTTGTCGATGCAACAGAAAATCCAAGCCGACGCCAAGGGCGAGATCGATAAAACGCAACGGGAATACTTCCTTCGCGAGCAATTGAAAGCCATTCAGAAAGAACTGGGGGAACTGGATGACCGGGCCGAAGAAGTGGCGGAATTTCGAAAACGCATTGAGGAATGCCGCATGCCGGATAAGGTTCTGAAGGAAGCGGAAAAACAATTGAAGCGTCTCGAAAAGATGCACCCCGACACCGCCGAGGCGGCGACCGTGCGGACCTACATGGAATGGATGGTGGAAATTCCGTGGAATCACGCCTCCACGGACAACCTGGACATCGACGCCGCCAAGAAAGTGCTCAACGAAGACCACTATGACCTGGAAAAGGTCAAGGAACGCATCCTCGAATATTTGGCCGTCCGCAAACTCAAGGAGAAACTCAAAGGTCCGATCCTGTGTTTCGCCGGCCCGCCCGGCGTGGGAAAAACGTCGCTGGGGAAATCCATTGCCCGGGCCTTGGGTCGCGAGTTTGTGCGCATGAGCCTGGGCGGAGTGCGTGACGAAGCCGAAATCCGCGGACACCGCCGCACGTACGTCGGGGCCTTGCCCGGACGGATCATGCAAGGCATCAAGCAGGCGGGAACCAATAATCCCGTGTTCATGCTGGATGAAGTCGACAAGGTCGGCATGGATTTTCGCGGCGACCCTTCAGCGGCGCTGCTGGAAGTGTTGGATCCCGAGCAAAACCACGCGTTCACGGACCATTACCTGGGCGTCCCCTTCGACCTCAGCAACGTGATGTTTATCACGACGGCCAATCTCATGGACCCCATTCTTTCGGCCCTCCGGGACCGGATGGAAATTATTGAAATCCCCGGATATACCGAAGAAGAAAAACTGGGGATTGCCCGGCGTTATCTCATCCCGCGGCAACTGGAACAACATGGTATTTCGGAAAAACATTTTCGTATCACTGACCTTGCCGTGCAAAGAATCGTGACCCACTATACGCGAGAAGCCGGCGTCCGCAACCTCGAACGGGAACTCGCCAACGCCATGAGGAAAGTGGCCCGGCGCGTTGCCGAAGGCAAACCAAAACTCCATTCCATCACACCGCGTTCCCTCCGCACCTATATCGGCATTCCCAAATACCTGCCGGAAACCGAAAAGGAAAAAGATCAGGTCGGGCTGGCCATCGGGCTGGCCTGGACGGAAACGGGCGGAGAAACGCTGCACATCGAAGCCACGGGCATGCAGGGCAAAGGCAACCTGACCTTGACGGGGCATCTCGGCGACGTCATGAAGGAATCCGCCCAGGCCGCGCTCAGCTTTGTCCGGGCACAAGCCGGCACGCTGGGCATCAAGGATGAAACCTTCTCGACAACCGACATTCACATTCACGTGCCCGCCGGCGCCATTCCCAAGGATGGACCTTCAGCCGGGATCACCATGGCGACGGCCCTCGCGTCGAACCTGGCGAATATTCCCGTCCGGCACGACGTCGCCATGACGGGAGAAATCACCCTTCGCGGACGCATTCTGCCCATCGGCGGGTTGAAAGAAAAAATCCTGGCGGCGAAGCGGGTCTCGATCCCTCGCATCATTCTGCCCAAACGAAACGAGAAAGATTTGGAAGAACTTCCCAAACACTTGTTGAAAGGGATCAAGATCATATTCGCGGAAAGGGTGGAGCAGGTCTTCGCCGCAGCGCTTCTCCGCCCGGTACGTCACAGACCCAAGCCGCCCGCGCGCGCCAAAGCAGCCGCTTCAAAACGAAAACAACGGGCGGCGGCCCTGCCTGTCAAAAAGGCCCGGCGGTGAACCGCTCATCCACGCGTGATTCCCTGAAAACCATCGGAGAATTCGGGCTCATCCGGCAATTGCAACGCCAGTGGCCCACGTCCTCTCCCCGGATTATCACCGGCATCGGCGACGATGCCGCCATCCTGAAAGCACGGCAGGGGCAACAGCTTCTAGTCAGCACCGACGTCTTGATCGAAGACGTGCATTTCGACTTGAACTATCAGACCCCGAAGGACCTCGGCTGGCGCGCGGGTGTGGCCAACCTCAGTGACGTCGCGGCCATGGGAGGCACCCCGCTGTACCTGCTCGTCTCGATGGCTCTTCCCGTCCGGGTTCCGCCTCAACACGTCCGTGAGCTCTATCGCGGCATCCAGGCGGCCTGTCGCCCCTTCAACGTCGAATTGATCGGCGGGGACACCTCTTCCTCTCCGTCGCAGATCTTTCTCAGCCTGACTATCATGGGGTCGGTACGAACAAATCGCGCGCTGACCAGGAACAATGCTGAAATCGGGGACCATATTTACGTGACCGGAACACTCGGTGATTCCAACGCCGGCCTCCGCATTTTGCAAACCCGTCCAGCGAACCGGCGACGATTGCACCCGCCGGCCGTGGAAACGTTTCTCGTCCGGCGTCACCTGCGACCGGCTCCGCGGGTTCACGTCGGACAACGCCTGGCCGGCCGAAAGCTCGCGCATGCCGCGATTGACCTTTCCGACGGACTCTCTTCAGACGTAGGACACGTGTGCGAAGCAAGCCGGGTGGGCGCCGAGATCCGCGCAACCGCCCTTCCGCTTTCTTCCCAACTGCGCGCCTTTGCCCGGCAAAACAAGAGAGATCCCATAGAGATCGCGCTCCGGGGAGGGGAAGATTATGAGCTCCTGTTTACCGCCCCTGCCACACATCATCAGAACGTGTTACGCGTTTCCGAACAAACAAAGGTGCCCATAACCTGCATTGGCGAAATCAAACCGAAGGCGTTTGGCCGGCAACTTGTGCTCTCCTCAGGCCGGAAACAGAAACTTTCAAACGAAAGTTTTCGTCACTTCAACCGTCGATAAGACTTGCCGGTTCCCGCATCGTGGTCACACCCAACTATCTTCGTGCGAAAATACGCGAAGCGCTCCATCTCGGAGAGACGCCTCAACGCACGGCCGTTGCCTTTGCCCTTGGAGTCTTCATTGCATTCACCCCGACCTATGGGCTGCATACCGCGAGTGCCGTGTTTCTGGCCTGGGCTCTCCGGCTGAATTTTCCCGCGGTCATGGCCGGCTCACTCATCAATAATCCCTGGACGGTCGTCCCGATTTTAGGAGCCACGATGTGGACGGGATTTTTTCTGTTGGGCATCCGGAATATTCCGGACGTGTCCTGGCATCACCTGTCCATCACCACACTCTACGAAACGGTGCGCCCCTTCATTCTACCGTTTACCCTGGGAGCGTTGACCCTGAGCATACTGGGCGCCCTCCTGGCTTATCCTGTGGGATTGCTCCTGATATCCTGGTACCGCAAGCGACCTTGTTAGCAGAAAAACAGGCACCATCATCCGGAACGTGTCATTCCTGTCTGTGTTCAGTCATTCCCTTCGACTGCGCTCAGGACAGGCGCTGACGGTCCCCCCTCACCCCGGCCCTCTCCCACCAGGGGCGAAGGAAAGAAAAGAGAAAGACACTGGATCCCCGATTACAGATGTCGGGGATGACAGAAGGAAAGACGGTGATAGGAACGCGGCGTTGGTTGTTCGTTCTCTCACGCTACGTTAAGATTGACACGAGGTTTTTTCATCTCTTCAGACGCGAGACCTGATGGCCAAACCAATCCCTCACGACGTTTCTCTGATCGCCGACCCGATTCATCATTACATTCAATTTACCGTTCCCCAAGCCTCGCCGGACTCAAACGAAATCACCGAAAAAGATCTGATTGATTCTCCCTGGCTCCAACGTCTTCGGTACATCTATCAATTACAGAGCGCACGATGGGTCTATCCTTCAGCGGAACACAGCCGGTTTCAGCATTCGCTGGGTGCCATGCACCTGGCCGGGCAATATGCCAAGCACGTGTACCCCAGCCTGGCCGAAACGGTTCGTGACGTTCCCTCCCTCCCCTACGTCGAAGCGTTGCTCAGGATCACCGCCCTACTCCATGACGTGGGCCACGGCCCCTTTTGTCATTTTTTCGATCACCATTTTCTGCACCGGTACGGGTTGTCGCACGAACACGTCAGCCAGGCCATTATTCGTCATGAAGTTGGTCCACACATCAAGCGAGTCCGCCGGAGTCCTTCCGGAACATTGGCAGACCATGAAATACTCGACCCCGAGTACGTGGCGTTCCTGATCTTCAAACAACCCGACAAACACAATCGACGTTATCCCAGGTGGCTGCAACTGCTTCGACCATTAATCGGAGGACTGTTCACGGCGGATAACTTCGATTACGTCCTGCGCGACTCCTACATGTGTGGGGTCGCGGTCGGACCCGTGGATATTCCCCGGTTGATGCATTACACCCTGATCACGCCAAAGGGATTGACTATTCACAAGAACGGATTGCCCGCCCTCCAGATGTTTCTCAACGCCAGGCTCTACCTTTATGCCAACGTCTATTATCACCGGACCTCACGCGCCATCGATCTCCATCTCCTGGAAATTTTCCACGAAACCATGGAATGTATTTTCCCGTATAACCCCCTCCAACACATGCACCAATACCTTCGACTCACGGATTGGTCGTTGCTGGAAACGGTTCGCGCCTGGGAATCGTCAAGGAATCGAAAAAGACGACGGATCGGGAAAGAATGGGCCCGCGTGTTGGGACGGCAAATCAAGTGGAAAACGGCGTACAGCAGGGTATTGACGACGCAAGATTGCCGTCCGCGAGGACCGGCGGCAACACCGGAGAAGCTGGAATCCCGCATTCGTCAACAGTTACCTCGACAACTGCGAGGGCTGACGTTTCGAGTGGACATCGCCAGCAAGGACACCCGGCCCCTCAACGTATTGAACATGGGCCAATTTCAGTTTTATCTCTACGATCCCGCAACCGGGTCCGTTGAAAAGGAAAAACTTCAAGAGCTGCTGGAGTTTTTGCCTTCGCAGATCGTCCAACTCCGAATCTTTGCCGAAGACCATCAGGCCGATGCCGCCTTGGCACTGGCCACAGAACAAGTCCTTCGGAAATGATGGGGACGGAAGAACGGCGCGTCGATCAGGACCACGGCAGGTTTTGCTCACCCTGAAAAAGCGGACCGAGAATGCGGTTGAAGATTTGAGTGCCTAATCCGGTAGTGGCCCCCAAACCGCGCAACGTGAGGAAAAAATTGAATTGATTACGTTCAGGAAGGCCATTGCCTGCCGATAAGTGAATATAATACAGCCCAAGCGACCAGCATTTGCAGGAGTTTTGATAGAAGCCCAGGACGTCCCATTCGGGGGTCCGGTCCGTGACAAAATCATGATAGGCCTGAGTCCCCACCGTCCATCCCCATGGCAGACGAACGGCGCCGCCCGCGCTGAAAAAGTTGATTTCCGATTGGGCGGCCAGGACTTCATTAAAGGACACCGGGTTCCAGACGTCTCCCCGGCGGGGCAGCAAACCTGATCGCGCATAGCGATACCCGACTTGCACGTAGGCCCGTTGATGCGCCTGCACCGTGACGTCTGAATTGAACTGCGATAATTCCCGGTCCTCCGGATTGTAAAACGTATCGAGACTCAGGCTGAAACGATCCAGAAGATCCGGGAATGGCGTTGCCGGCAATGCAAAGGTCGCCCTCCCCCACACGTCCGAAAACTTTTGCGTTGAACCGGGCGCAGAACCGAGATGGTAACTTTGGGCAACCATCACGTCCATTAACGTGGTTGACCGTTTCCCGCTCCGCTCATCCTGCAACCTGGTTCTCAAGGAATACGTCGCCAGGTGTTTCTTCAGAAGATTATCGGTCGCATCGACCTGTAAAAGGTCAGACTGCCTCGTCGCCGGCACGTATTCATAGAACACGCGCGGCTCAATTGTGTGACGCAGCCGGTGCCCGGTCCCAACTTGAAAGCCGCGCGAGACGTTCGAGACCGCATCCAGGCCCAACCAAAACGTCCCGCGATCCCGGGCGTCATCTTGAGTCCGGCCGCGGGAATAGAGAACTTCCCTGATTTTGAATTGCGGGCGAAGACCAACCACGTGCCCCAAGTGCAACCCGTGAACGGCCAGGGACGGCATGACGTCGAAACGGCTCACGTTGCTCCCTTGCTCACGGGCGAAGTGGACAAAGGTCGAATCCAATCCGACGTCGAGACCCACCGTTTCCGCGCCCAAGGCAAAACGATGCCCGAACCGGTGCCCGATTTCCGGCAGCCGTTGAAACGTATTCCGGCCTCCGGCATCCAGCGGTTGCAGGTATTGGGCCCTGAGATAGGCCGCGCCTCCGGGCAAACGGCGTGTGACGTGCAGCACGGATTCCTGACTGGGCAACGCCCGGGAAATCCCGGAAGCACTCAAGTCCCGTAGAAGCCTCCGGTCCGTGGCATAATTGACCTTGGCTTGAATCAACAGGTCGTCCTGCGCACGATGAACGTGCGCCCCCGTCACTTGCGCGCGGGACTGTTTGACATCGGTATCATTAAACGCATTGATCAGCCATTGCCCTCTCGACCGGCGATTCAGGACGTAACGATACCTCAGGTCTCCTCCCTGACCCCGTTTGGTCAGGATTTGCGGGGCGATGGTCAGGTCCTGACTGGGAGAAAGCGCCCAATAAAACCCCTGCCGATATTGAACGCCCAACACGTTGTCGAACCCGATCGTCGGAACCAGAAATCCGGTTTTCCTGGCGTTCGGCATCGGATAGCGCAGCACGGGGACCGGGATAACCGGCTGGTTGCGAATGTTCAACCATGTATTTTTGGCGAACACACTGTCGCCCTGTTCCACGTCCACGTCCTGAAACGAAAAACTCCAATCGGGGATTTGCCCGTCATCCGCTTTGCAATTCGTAAACGTTCCGTCCTGTACGCGATAGTGCGTTTCGGAAAACCGCTGGAGCAGACGGCCGCGAAGCCACGTTCCCGTCTCTTTCAGGAAAATCTTTCCGTTGACCACAAGAACGGATTCCGTATTCACGTTGATGGTCAGTTCCTCCGCCCACACGTCATGCATTTGATCCTTGAGATGAACGTGCCCCTTGGCCGTTAACCGTCCGGAGAGCTTGTGGAGCGCGGCCCGGTCGGCGGTCAACCGCACGTCCCCCTGCGTCACAACCACCGATCCGACGGCTTTGAATTCCTCCGTCACGTGATCGAACTCGGTTCGCTCAGCCGTGACGCGAAGAGCGGAAGCCGCATCAGGTTCCTCCGGCGCGACGCGAGGAGAAGACGTGTGTTCCGTTTCCGAGGGTTCGGACACGGGAAACATGGGCAACGCATGAACCCGACTCACCGTCATGCACACGATCTGAACGGCACACAGGACGACGGTCCCGGCGATTCGCCATGCGTGACGCGCTTGGGTTCGACTATCCCAGAACAGGTTCATACGTCCTTCCCGTGATCAGGCTTTTCACGTGGCCGACAAGGAACAATGATCCCGTCACGCAGATCAGGTCGTTTTCGCTCGCCAGCCCCATGGCCAGGTCGAAGGCCGCTTCCGGAGACTCGCACTCGTGTGCCGGATGATCAATGACCGGCAGGGCTTCTTTCAATGCACGCACGGTGGCCGCCCTGGGAGCATTGATCCGCGTCAGGATCACCGCGTCGGCCGGCGGGGCCAGCGTCTTCAAAAATACGGAAAGATTCTTGTCTTGCATCATCCCGACCATCAGGATAAGACGACGCCCCTGTTCTTCGGAAAGACGCGCTTGCAAATGGATTGCGAGACAGTCCGCCGCCGCCGGGTTATGGGCTCCATCACAGAGGATTTCAGGATGACGCCGAAGCCGTTCAAGCCGGCCCGGCCAGGAAACCTGCTCCAAGCCCTGCCTGACGGCCCGTTCGGAAATCGGGGTCCGGGGCATCACGCAGGCTTCGAGAAGAGCGACGGCGCAGGCCGCATTCGCCGTTTGATGCTCGCCGTCCAGCGCGCAGTGAAGATTCACGTACTTGCGATGCATCCCGATGAAATCGAAGACACCGGACGACCGGAAGACGCACTGAAACTCACGACCGAACCTGAACGTCCGTGCCTGCTTTTGTCCCGCCTGCTCCGCCAGGACGCCGGCGACCGATGGATCGACCGGTCCGATAACCAACGGAACGTTTCGTTTGACAATCCCCGCTTTCTCGAAGGCAATCGCTTCCAGGGATGAGCCCAGGTGCTTCTCATGATCGAATGAAATATTGGTAATGATGGTTCCGATCGGCTTGCAGACGTTCGTCGCGTCAAATCTCCCGCCCAGCCCGACTTCCAGGACCGCGATTTCTACGCGTTCTTCGGCAAAATACTGAAAAGCCATGCAGGTGGCCACCTCAAAAAACGTGGGCGGCACGGCGAAAGACGGCAAGGCTTGCACGGTGTTGAACAGGTCAACGACTCGATCTTCGGGAATGCAACGTCCTTGAACCTGGATTCGTTCGGGAAAATCAAGAAGGTGCGGAGACGTATACAACCCAACGCGAATGCCGGCTGCCTGCAGGATCGACGCCGTGATGGCCGCCACGGATCCTTTCCCGTTGGTTCCGGCAACGTGCAGGACCGGAATGCGATCCTGGGGGTTTCCGAGTTCCGACAACAACGAGGAAATCGTGTCGAGTCCCAGATGGATGCCGAATTGTTGCAATTCGTAGAGACGTTCTCGTGTGGCTTCGTAGGAAGGCTTCATCAACGCGCCTCAAGGCTAGCCTATCAACGTCGGCGCCTCTCTTCTCCCCCTCCTTTACTTGTCCTGAGCGCAGCGAAGGATCAGGAAGGGTGAAGGGGAGGTAGAGGCAGCCCGTCAGACACCGGCGCCCAAGTGCCGAAAAACAGCGTGAAGCGTCTGCTGAAGACGGGGCCGGCTCACAATCGCGTCGATCATACCATGTTCGAGCAAAAATTCCGCGCGCTGAAATCCGTCCGGCAGCCGCTGCTTGATGGTTTGTTCGATCACGCGCGGGCCCGCAAACCCGATCAGGGCTTTCGGTTCAGCCAGGATCACGTCACCCAGCATGGCCACGCTCGCGGTGACTCCCCCGAACGTCGGATCCGTCAGGAGCGAAATGAACGGCACGCCGGCTTCATGAAGCCGCGCCATCGCCGCCGACGTCCTGGCCATCTGCATGAGCGAGAGGATGCCCTCCTGCATTCTCGCTCCGCCCGACGTGGTCACGAGCAGGAACGGCGTGTTTCCCTCGATGGCCCGGTCGGCCGCGCGACAGATCTTTTCTCCCACCACGGACCCCATACTGCCGCCCATGAATCCAAAATCAAAGATCCCCGCGATGACCGGACAAGTTTGAATCGTCCCTTCTCCCGTGACGATGGCATCACGCCTGCCGGTTTTCTTCTGGGAGATCTCGATTCGTTCGGGATAGGGTTGTGTATCGACAAACGCCAGGGGGTCGCCGGGAGACAAGCCGGCGTCCCACTCCTGAAAACTGCCGGCATCGAACAAGACGTCAATGCGTTCGGGGACCGACAGGGGAAAGTGGTATCCGCACTTGGGACAGAGTTTGAAGTTCTGATCGACTTCTTTGCGGTAGACGATGGCGCGGCAAAACGCGCATTTCATCCACATGCCTTCGACGACGTTCAGCTTGCCCTTTTCCTGCCGTTCCGACGAGCCCTTCTTGAACAACCCCATCGAGATCTTCTCCCGGGCCTGTCCCCGATGACTGTCCCCCGACGCCTGTCATCGGGAACCTGATCGGGGATCTATCGGTGATCGAATCAGGGACGCAAGAACCAACAACGGCAGGAACAATCAGCCGCCGCGCGCGTGCATTTCCAAATGTGGATCCTGACGCAGTTCGTCAATCTGGATAAACTGGCCCCGCCCGCTCGAGGACTCCAGCGCTTTGCGGTCTTCGGCACCGCGATCGACCCGTTGCCGCCACCCCGACCGGATGCGGTCTCGCAAGGCCGCCTCATCATTCATGCGGAGCGGTTCCCGTAAATCGAATCCGTGCCTGGCATAGAGGCACAAGTACCACATGCCGTCCGCCGTCAAACGACTCCGGTCGCACGTCGCGCAAAACGGCGTGGTCGTGGAGGGAATGATCCCGAACGTCGTGCCGTCCGGCAATCGATAGCGCCGGGCCGGAGCCGAACTGTTTTCCCGAATGGGCTCAACCGAGCCGTAGGCCTGCCGGAACGTCTGCAGGATCTCCGCCTGGGAAACGACTTTTTCCATGCCCCAATCATTCGCGCCACCGACGTCCATGTACTCGATGAATCGCACCTCCCCATCGACGCTTTTTCCATATTCGATCAACTCGACGAACTCGTCGTCGTTGAATCCCTTGATTGCAACCGTGTCGATTTTGAGTCCGGTCAATCCAGCCGTCTTGACGTGCGCAATGCCCTGTAAAACCCGGTCAAACGTATCCCGCTTGGTCAGGTTCTTGAACTTGTCGGGGTTGAGCGTGTCCAGGCTGACCGTGATGCGATCCAAACCGGCGTCGCGAAGGGATCCGGCTTGCTCATCCAACAGGATGCCATTCGTCGTCAGGGCAACGTCCCGGATAGCGGTCTGTCGCTTCAACAGGCGGATAAGGGCAGGCAGGTCACGACGAAGCAAAGGCTCCCCGCCCGTCAACCGGACTTTATCCACGCCGAACTCGGCGAAGATCTCCACCAACCGATTGATTTCTTCGAAGCTCAGGAGGGTTTCACGGGGAAGCCATGCATATTCGTCCTCCGGCATGCAATAGCGACACCGCAAGTTGCACCGGTCCGTCACGGACACGCGCAGACTCCGCAGGGGACGATCGAACGCATCAAACAGGTCTGCGCTTGCCGGCGCGGTATTCATGGATGTTGCTCGACCCATACCTCTCCGTCCGGCGTCTGTTCACATTTCCAGATCGGCGTAATCTGCTTCAATTCATCGATACACCATTTGCACGCCTTGAACGCATCAGCCCGGTGCATGGCGCCCGCCACAATCAGGACAATGTTCTCCCCGACGTCGATCTCGCCGTACCGGTGCAGGATCAGCACTTCGATGACGTCAAAATCCTGCAACGCACGTTCGCGGATCTCCCGGAGTTTCTTCTGGGCCATCCCTTCATAGTATTCAAACGTGATCCGGCTGACGTCCCGGTCATTCGATCGATCACGCGCGGTGCCGAGAAAGGTCGCAATGCCGCCAATGCGCGTGGAACGGTTCCGGACCCGGTTGATTTCCTCGTCAATCGAAAAGTCTTCTCGTTGGACCCGGACCAACATGGTTTCTGCATCAACGGTAGACATCGGCAAGCATCTCCCATGGTGTACATGATCCGCCGGAAAACGGCGGAAGCAACGCGATTTCATCAGTGCCGGTCAGTTCCGTTTCCCCATGAGCCATCTCATGGTTCACCGACACGAGAATTTTTCTTTTCAGCAACAAGTCGCCAACGTCGGCATTCATCGCCTGGATGGCGGCAATCAGGTCATCCACCCGGCAACCCTGATCCAATGACACCTTCAATTCGGATTCGGATTCGTTGTGAAGCTGCGTTTTCAACATGCCGAACAATTTCACCGTGACAATCATGACGAGGCCCCATGAGCAGGAGCCAAGGTCTCGACGCCGGCTCGCTGATAGGTCCCGGATTTGCCGCCGGATTTCGAGACCAGACACACGTCTCCGATACTCATGCCCTTGTCCACGGCTTTACACATATCGTAAATCGTCAACGCCGCCACCGCGACCGCGGTCATGGCTTCCATTTCGACCCCGGTCTGGCCGTTGGTCTTGACCGCAGCCTGGATGGTCAAGGCACATTGCCCCCGCTCATCGGGCGTTGCATGTTCCCGGAAGTCGATGTTCACGCTCGTCAGCATCAAGGGATGACACATGGGGATCAAGTCCGGCGTCCGTTTGGCGCCCATGACTCCGGCCACCTGCGCTACGGCCAGGACGTCGCCTTTAGCGATTTTCCCTTCCTGAATACGGCGTAGGGTTTCCGGAAGCATCGAGACGCGGCCCTGCGCCACCGCAATGCGTTCGGTCGAACCCTTGGCCGACACGTCAACCATCCTCGCACGGCCGGATTCATTAAAATGCGTCAAATCAGCCACCAGGCACAATCCCCCCCCTCCTAAGCGTTCGACCCTATTATAGGAGCCCTCCGAAAAGCGGGTCAAGCGGTTGGACCTGCTCACGCCTGACCGAAGCCGGGCAAGTCAACCGGGGTTGACACGTATTTTCCCCTCCTCGACAATGCCCTGGTGTCCGAAGCCATCATCATTGAAGGGGTACGATTTCAAGCGCGGTGCGGGGTCACGCCGGACGAACGGCAATGCCCGCAGCCGCTGTTGGTGGACCTCGAACTCACCTGTTCGGTCGAAGACGCCATTCATTCCGACAACCTCACCAAAACCGTGGATTACGCCAGAGTCGTGCAACGAGTCATTGACGTCGGAACCGCCCATGAAAACGCGCTGATCGAACGATTGACGGATCAAATCGCCCAAACACTTCTGCTGGAATTTCCCATTCAACGACTGACCATCTGGTTGCGGAAAGCCGCGCCGCCGCTCCCGGACGTGTCAGGTTCTGTCGGCATCCGCCTGACGTACCCTCGCATCCGCGCAATCGATTCCGTTTCCCCTTTTCAACCTTCGCCGTTTTTGCGCGCCGTCGCCCACATGATCCCCAAGGGCAAAGTCCTGGACGTGGCCGCCGGAGAAGGCCGCCACGCCTTGTACCTGGCTTCTCAAGGGTATGAGGTGACCGGTCTCGATCGAAACGAGCAGGCATTAGCCGCTCTGACGCACAAGGCCGGCGAACACCGCCTGCCCAATCTCTCGACGTGGAACACGGACTTGGAAAAAGACCCGGCGGCGGTGCCTTCGCTGGGCAATCAGGAATACGACGGGATCGTGGTGTTTTTCTATCTCTTCCGGCCGCTCTTTCCGTCTCTCCTGCAAGCGCTCAAGCCCGGCGGCATCCTGATCTATGAAACGTTTCTGATCGACAACCACGTCCGGTACCAGCATCCCCGGAGGAAAGAATTTTGCTTGGAGCACAACGAACTGCTGCGCCTCACGCATCCACTGCGAGTGCTGCATTATGAAGAAGGCCCCTCCCCTGCACCGCTTCACCAGGAACCCACCATCACCGCGCGGCTCGTGGCGCAGAAACCTTGACCGGCCCGTCCTGAGCGCACTTCGATGGCACGAATCGATCTTCACCTGCACACCCGCTACTCCGACGGCAGCCTGATGCCCGGCGAGGTCGTGGACCTGGCCCATCAAGCAGGCGTCACGGCTCTGGCCATCACGGATCACGATATTGTGGACGGTATTCCCCACGCCATGGAAGCCGCCACGCCGCTGGGCATCGAAATCATTCCCGGGGTCGAGTTGAGTTCCCGCCTGGACGGACAGGAGCTCCACGTCCTCGGCTATTTCTTCGACTGGCAGGACTCGGCCTTCCGGGAACGTTTGGCTCAACAGCGTCTCTCCCGAAACGCCAGAATTCCCCAGACCATCGAACGGCTGAACGCCCTGGGCCTTGAACTGTCCGAGGCCGACGTCAAGGCCAAGGCCGGCTCCGGCTCCATCGGTCGCCCGCACGTCGCGCAGGCGTTGGTTGTCAAGGGATACGTTCAGGATACACGGGAAGCCTTCGATCGATACTTGAAAGAGGGAGCCCCGGCCTACGTGCCGCGGATACTCTCCGACACACGGGACGTCATCGGCTGGATTCGCAACGCAGGCGGCGTTCCGGTTCTGGCACACCCGGCGTGGACCCGGTGTCAAGGAGAGCCCCTGTACCGCTTGTGTGCGTGCCTAAAGGAAGCCGGATTGTTGGGCCTGGAAGTGTTTTACAGCAGCCATAACCGGAAACAGACTTCGCGGTATCTCGAATTGGCCAAACGATTGGACCTGCTGATAACCGGCGGCAGCGATTTCCACGGCGCGACAAACCCGGCCATTCAAGTCGGTCGAGGAAAAGGAAACCTAAAAGTCCCAGACACGTTACTGCCCCCCTTACGACACGCCGCCTCCTCGTAGGTCGGATTAGCGTAGCGTAATCCGACAGCCCCACCTTCATTCATGTCCCACCCCTTCGCCAAAGACGGGAGCCGTCTCGCCCCAATCTTGCGGATAACGCCCCTCTTGCACGTAGTGCCGGAAACTTGAATACGCCCAATCCCAGGGACGTTGCACATAGCCATGTTTCACCGGGTTGTAATGAATATAATCCACATGCTGCCGGTAATCCGTTTCATCACGGATGACGTGCTCCCAATACCGACCCTGCCAAACCGCCAGTCGTGTAGGTCCCGTAATCCCGTAGGTCGGATTAGCGCAAACGTAATCCGACAGTCCCAAGGGCTTTGCCGCCGGCACCGGTCTAGGGCGATGCTTTGTGACCCAAGTTTTGATTAATCGCCACCGGGTGGGATAATCCGAATCAGAAGGGGATAGCGTCCAGATACAATGAAGGTGATCGGGTAAAATGACCAGCGCGTCGATGGTAAAAGGCCGTGTGCCGTTGACGTGGCGAAACGCCTGGCGTACGACATCAACAGACGCGTCATCGTTAAACAGTTTCCGCCGCCGGGCAGTCACGATGGTAAAAAAATAGGTCCCGCCCGGGATAAACGCCCGTCTATAGTGCATGGTCGTGAGTGTACGACATTCAAGCGGACGGTGACGACTGGAAACGTGCCTGGATTGTCGGATTACGCTTGCGCTAATCCGACCTACCCAGGCTGAATGCTCCTTGAGGTTCTAGAGCATTATTGGTAACATGTTACCCTGGCATACCACGATAGGGAAAACGGACATGGCTTCTCATACTTCCGGCCACAAGAAAATGCAGGACTACCGTCGTCGACTCCGGGCAGCAGGGTTGCGTCCCGTTCAGATTTGGGTGCCTGACACACGATCGGAGCATTTCGTCAAAGAGGCCCGTCGCCAGTCCATCTTGGTCAGCCGGCACGAGTCTGAACAAGAGACCCTGGAGTTCATAGAAAGCATCGCGGACATGGCTCCGGATCAATGAAACGTGGTGATCTGGTTATCGTATCCGCGCCAGGGGATTACGGAAAGCCGCGTCCTGCGGTCATTATTCAGTCCGATCTCTTCAATGAGACCCACGCAAGCATCGTCGTCTGTTTAATCACGAGCAAGAGCCAACATGCGCCGTTGTTTCGGATCGATGTCCAACCATCAGAAACAACTGGGCTTACGGTGACTTCACAAATCATGGTCGATAAAATCGTGGCATTGCGGCGGGAACGTATCGCTCAACACATCGGGCACCTCAATGATGAGACCATGGTTCGTCTCAATCGCAGCCTCGCGTTATTTATCGGGTTAGCCTCATAGCGACCGTTGGTTCTTGGAAAAGACGGCACCAGGAGTATGTGTTCAGTGCCTTCGACAGGCTTCCTTCCACTTCGCTGTCGCTACGCTCAGGACAGGCGTTCATTGATACATTCGTTGTCTCTTGCCGTCATCCCCGACATCCTTAATCGGGGATCCAGCGTCCTTGCTTTTTCCTCCGTTCGTAAAAACAACGGCACTGGATTCCCGCTAACAAGCTTGCGGGAATGACAAAACAAAGCCGCAGTGTCGGATGACGCTGCACTCACCCGACCTGCGCGCGCCAACCTGGCTGTAGATCAATTTCATTGGCTGCATGATTATTCAATGCAACGGAAACCCAATGCCACGCCTGGTTTCCATATATCCGCTATTTGCATGCTAAGACGTTCGATTTCCTTCAAAAGTTCTTTTGTCGCCGAAATTCCTTGACCTAAATTGCCTTCTTGTTGTCTCCTCCAAGAAAGCATCGCCCTCCTCTTTTGCTCCACGTTCTCACCGGACATTTGCTCCAATTCCCTAGCCGTTTGTTCATCTTCAAAGTCAACTTTGCTTACATCAATGTTATACAGCCAGTCAGTTTCGCATTTGCTGAGTTGATAAATTTTTTCCATATGATTGACAGCGCTTGAACGGATCTCTTCTATAGATTGCCCAGAATTATCATACAGATACCATAATCCTGGACCACACACGAGAAAGCCGACGACGAAACCCCACTTCGATCGCGGCAGAACTCTTTTTGTTATTAGCCAGCGAACCAACTTTTCCCAGAAGCTCAGATCATCTGAATCATCTGAATCATTCATTTTCGTAAAACCCCACAAGAAAATATGCCATTCCTGATCTTATTGTTAGACAAGCCTCTTGACCTCCCTCAAGTTCTCTTCCGTTGTCGGGTTAGGCCTTCGACTTACTCGACCTACCCGGGCTTAGATGATTGCGCTGCCTTTCTCCATCTTGGCGCATTCAATGCCAATGAATTAAGAGGGAGGAGACCATCTCCTCAACTTACCCTGTTTAACGAACCCAGACGCGTATGAGTCGTAGATACATTTTGCTTTCCCATCACCGATAGGCGGCGTTAAAATCTTGCCTTCCAAATGTGGGGCAAGCATTTGTACCATCACGTAAATTTTCATAAACCATTGGTTTCTTGCCGACGTGCAATCGAGATTCTGGAAATCGACCACCAATTCATCGAGAGAGGTTGCGGCGCCGTCATAGTCATTGCGAGCAACCGCGTGCTGTACCTTGAACAAATTTGTTGTCATCTTAAAATTGTTTTCCATATCGTTTTTGGGCATGCCGATTTCTTGTAATGCCTTGTCATAAAGTTCTGTGGCGTGGGAATGCTCCCCACGGGCAACAGCAAGATTCCCAAGGGATCTGAGAGCAGAGGCGCGCACAATGCGCGTTTTTGCCTTCTCCAAAGCTCCTTTCATATGCGATTCTGCTTCCTTAAATTCACCAACTCCAAAATACGCAAGTGAAATCAGGGCGTCGTCTGCTACGGTCGTCTCTTCCTCAAGATTTTTGTAGAGTTCTTCTGCTTGACGCAGCAGCAAAAACTTACGATTCATGAAGCTAAATGATGCAAAATCTTTTTGTCCCTCGATGAGCGATGCTTTAGCCTGAAACTCTGCGGCTTCCCTATCGATATCCGTGATCTGTTCCAGAACGTCGGTCAGACTTTGTCGTAGCGTTGTCTCTTCCTTCTTGGTTTCATTCCAAATCGTAAAGACGAGAGCAACAAAAGAAAGCCCTATCGCCAGCATAGATATCCATGTACTGACATTCACGCTAGAGCATTTGCACGTCGGTTGACTATTTGTCTCGGGCGTATTCATGACGTTTATTCTCTACAAGTTATAGCAATTGACAAAATTTTGAAGGCGCTGAGGACCCGGTAAATGTCCCCAAGGAGAACCGGGGTTCCCTCTAAAGTAGTGGGCCATCACGTCGATGACTTTTGGGGTTATCCAACCCTGCTCTCGCCCAATACGAATAGCCCAGCAATCTGCATCTTTTTCTCGGGATAACTGCTGAAAGCCGTAGGTGTGGCCAAGATGATGATGGGCACACTCGTGTGCGTACCAGAATAGCTGGATCGGTCGAGGTAAGACGTTAAGAATAATTGGATTGAGATAGATAACCCGTACGCCATTCGGCTCGATCCGAGCCATACCAACATCACCCAATTGAGGGGCGGGAATTGTCATGACGGGAACACCATAAGCGTCAACGCAATTGACGGGGACGCCAGCAATCATTGTCTGAGCTTTACCAGTAGCTGGAAAAACAAGCACTACAAACAAAAAGAGCATGAATCCTTTCAACATGATAGCCTCCTGTCTTCTGACCTTGTCCCGGTCCCGATCATGCACCGCATACTGTAGTCCACCGGACAGTTAGTTATAACCGCACGCCTCCTTTGATGTATTTATCCAAGCGGATGATCCATCTTCACGACGAAAACATCCGTTCTGCCACTGGCCCCCGTAGGACTCGCCATTGGTCAAGGTAAGAGTCCCATAGCCATGAGGCTTGTCGTCGCGCCACTCCCCCTCATAGCGGTCGCCATCGTGCCAGGTAAAAGTCCCCTGGCCATGATTCTTGCCGTCGCGCATGCCGCCTTCGTACACATCTTGCCTGCCATCGGGTAAATGCCAGACACCCCGCCCCTTACCGGACACCTTGCCGTCCACACACCCGCCGGACCAGGTATACGTCTCGCCGGGAGTCGGATTTGGGTTAAATTTCTGACACGGCTGATTCTCGGCAACGATCCAATTAGGCCCGAAGGGTTCCATCGCCGGAGCTTGCCCTGCCTTGTCCTCACCCGTATCGTCGCCGGTTGTCGTGTTACCCTCCACCCGTTGCGGGTCCTCCGCCTGTTTCTTTGCGTCGCAGGCCAGGTCGTGCCCCTGCGCCCGATCCAGGGCCTGCCGGATGACGGCATCTTCCTGGGCATTGTATAACTGGTACGGGGTGTACCCCTCGGCATCCTGCACGCACGGCTCCGCCCCGCCCGCCAGTAACGCCTTCACCACCCTGCCTTTCTGCCCGTTCTTAATCGCCAAATGCAGCGGGGCATCCCCGCCCGGCGTCACCCGATCCGGGTCGGCCCCGGCCTTGAGTAGTATCGTCACGACCTCGCCCTCGTTCGCACCGTCGCGGGCAAAGCGCTGTAAGGCCGTCAACCCGCTCCCATCGACCGTCTCCGGCTTGGCGCCGGCAGTCAGCAGGGTTTGGATAATGGCGCCGCTGGCCGACCCGCGGCCGAAGCCGCCATAAACAGCCACGTGCAGCGGGGTGGCCCCATTGTGGTTGGTCCGGTGCAGGTCCGCCCCATGTTGCACCAGGAGCCGGATGGCTGCGGGATGGGCATGGGTGAGGCCCATCCCGCCCCGGTCGCCCGTGCTGGCCCAGTGCAAAGGGGTATTCCCCTCTCCGTCCGGCAGGGTCGGGTTCCCGCCCGCCTTGAGCATGGCCGCCAGGTTGTTGACCGCCCCTTTCTCCGCGGCCACGTGGATGGCGGCCCGTCGCAGGGAAGAGAACTCCACCGGCACGTTCGGGCTGACTCCTTTTGCCAACAGGGTCCGGACCGCGTTGTGCCCATTATTGTCGTCGCCGGCCACATCGAACAGCCGCTGCTCATCCATGGAGACAGCTCCGGCCGGGCCGGCGGCCAGCAGGAGCAGGCCGATGCCCAGGAC
>JAJDZI010000127.1 GCA_022824735.1 Nitrospirales bacterium | reverse complement strand
GGGAAAAAATACAGCCCGGACGACGTGGTGGGAAAAACGATTCTGGTCGTGGCGAACCTGAAACCGGCGAAACTGATGGGCGTGGAATCGCAGGGCATGGTGCTGGCGGCAGGAGATCAGGACGTCCAGGGCCTGGTCACGTTCGAAGACGTTGACCTTCAGCCCGGCACGAAGGTGAAGTGACGGAAATTCCGCCCCCTCACCCCAGCCCTCTCCCGCCAGGGGCGAAGGAGCGAACAGAATATCCTCTCCCTTGATGGGAGAGGATCAAGGTGAGGGTGGTCAGGGCCAACCCGACCTGCCATCCTCAGAGCCCGCGGGCGATGAGGTCGTGGAGATGGATCATGCCGACGACCTGTGTTTCCCGGTTCAAGACCGGTAACACGGAAATGGGTTTCGTGCGTTTTTCCATTTTTTCCAGGGCGGCGTACGCATTGTCGTCTTCATAGACAAACTCCGGGGTCGCGTTCATGATGTCCTGAATCGTCAGGGCGAACACGTCCTTTTGCGCTTCCAACACACGCCGAACGTCATAGTCGGTCACCAGGCCCAGCAACCGGTGCGCATCATCAATGATCGAGACGGCTCCCGCCCGTTGTCGCGTCATTTCCGTCAACATGAACCGCACGTCTTGTGCCACATGCACAACCGGATTGTCTTCACCGGATCGCATGAGATCACCCACCGTCAGGAGCAGCCGTTTCCCCAGTTGTCCCCCGGGATGATTGATGGCAAAATCATCGGACTGAAAACCGCGCAATTTCATGAGCGCCACGGCCAGGGCGTCGCCGGCCACCAACGCCACGGTCGTGCTGCACGTCGGCGCCATGTTCAGCGGGCAGGCTTCTTCCTCTACAGGCGTATGCAGGACCAGGTCGGAATGCCTGGCCATCGACGAACGCGGTTGGGCGGTCATTGCAATGACCCGCGCCCCGATTTTCCTGGCAACGGGGAGCATCGCGAGTAATTCTTCGCTTTCCCCGGATTTCCCGACGGCCAGCACAATGTCGTCTTTCTTGATGATTCCGATGCCGCCATGCAATCCATCGGCGCCGTGCAGGAACACGGCCGGGGTCCCCGTGGAGACCATCGTCGCCGCAATTTTCTGGGCGATGACGCCGGATTTTCCCACCCCCGTGACCACGACCTGCCCGCGACAGTCGAAAATCCATCGTACGGCCTCTTCGTACGCCGGACCCAGGGCCGGTTTGAGCGCATCGATCATCCGCACTTCCAGATCAATCACGCGTCGTATTTCAGCCAGAACGTCCATGGTCATTCTTTCAGGAAGCTCTAATCGAGATTGCCTTCTTGATGCGTAACAAGGAAAATACTTCATCATATTCCCCGAAACGGAGTCAACGCTGAATCGGATTTTGCACTTAAGTTATTCTACTCTCCATGCGAAACGCCAACGATTATTCCATCGGCGCCCGAACGAAGCGCGCGATCAAGGACGTCTTTTCGAGGTTGGACTATGGCCTGCTCGGCGACGTGTATTGCGAAGAGGGCGGCGAGGCCTTTTGGAAAGTTCATAAGAACACATGCCAAACCATGGGAATCAGGATCGCCGAAGCGCTCAAACACCGGCTTTCCCAAAAAGGAAGAAGCCTCTACGTGGGAGCAGGAGTGGCTGAACTGCCCATACTGCTGCTGGAAACCCTTGATATGAATCGGACCGTCGAGTCCTATAACCTTCGGGAACGTGAAGTGGACGCTCTCAACGAGGCGTGCGGCGGCCTGCCGTTGACCATTCAGGCGAGCCCTGCCCAAACGGCCCGGGGCACCTTTGATCACCTCTGGATGGCCAGCGTGCTCAATGATCCGGAATGTTTTCCGGAAACCTCGGCGTTGGCGTATGGGCGGGCCGACCCCGTACGATTCGATCCCGTGGCGTTTCAACGGGAGCGAACCCGGATCCAGGAACTGCTGGATGCGTGCCTGCCCAAACTCTCACGTCCGGGGCTTCTCTCCACCACAGTGGAAGAAGTCACATGGATGACGGATTGGCTCACCCGGAACCGAATCCCGTTTCGCGTGGAAGAAAAATTCTACCCGACCGCCATCGTCGGCGACCCACTGTGCTTCATCCGCCTTGAGGCAACGAAGAAGCGGAAGCGATGAAACACATTCAGGGCACGCCCTATCTCGCGCCGGGCATGGATGCCCGTTGGGCGGCGAATACCGCATGCACCTGCTTCCCCTGTTCGAGAAGCTGTTCCCTCGCCTTGGCGAACACCTGCTCTACGTACGCCCAATCGGCTGCGGTGACGTTATACTCGTGGAACGCTTCTGCCCATTCTACCCAGTGCGGTTCATCGGCCATTGATCGCGACGCGGTATAATCAACCAGCGCTTCGAGTGTCTCCGAGGTCCAACCCGTTACCGTGAACGCCTGACTCAACGACGCGGCTTTCTTCGCGCCGAATGTATCGGACAATGCGGAGACGAATACGTCCTGCACAACGGGATCCTGATTGTTGAGAAACAGCGACTGTGATTGGATCAGCGCATGGATGAGCCGGTTGGCTTCGCGACTGGATTCCGGCGGCAACACGCCGGCCTCGTGAAACGTGGCCAACAACGCCATAATCGATCCGATATGAGCGGCCGGCGTCCGTCCGGATTGTATGGGACGAGCAGGGGCAGGTGACATACCAATCTCATCCTGCGCCATAATCCCGGAGACGCCCCCGCCCGGCCAACACAAAATCAACAGCACGAAAATTAGACCGTTAAGTTGAAAACCTGTAAGATCCATCACTATAATCGTCGTGCGCTCCCCGTTTTGCTCATCTTTCACATGAGGCAGCCGTGCTTGCAAAGGTTTTCAGTGCCGGACTGCTCGGACTCGACGCCCATTTGATCGAGGTCGAAGTCGATATCGGCGGCGGCCTTCCTCAATTTTCCATCGTTGGCCTGCCCGACGCAACCGTCAGGGAAAGCCGGGACCGTATTCGCGCGGCCCTGAAAAACACCGGCTTTGCCCTCCCACCCAAAAAGATTACCGTCAACCTGGCCCCTGCCGGCTTGAAAAAAGAAGGCGCGGGACTCGAACTGAGTATGGCCGTCGGCATGTTGGTGGCCGAGGGCATCATTGACCAGGCAACGGCTCAACGCTACGTGCTGGTTGGCGAATTATCACTGGATGGCCGGATCAAACCCATCAGGGGCGGATTGTCCATCGGCCTGCTGTGCCGAAACCAACGTCCGCTGATCCTTCCCGCCGAAAGCGCGCGTGAGGCTGCGGTCATTGACCAGGTCGAAGTCTATGGAGCCCGGACGCTCCCCGAAGTGGTGGAGGCCTTAACGGGAAAACACCCGCTCACCCGGCTCATCACGGACCCACAATCATTCTTCCGGGCCTCAGCCACACCGGAAGAAGACTTCTCGGAAGTCCGTGGTCAATTCCACGCCAAACGTGCCCTGGAAATCGCCGCAGCCGGAGGCCACAACGTCCTGCTCATCGGCCCACCGGGTTCGGGAAAAACCATGTTGGCCCAACGCCTACCCGGGATCCTGCCCCACCTCAGCATCCAGGAGGCCTTGGATACCACGCGGGTCCATAGCGTGGCCGGCACCTTGTTGACAGACCAATCGCTGATGACCACGAGACCCTTTCGCGCCCCCCACCACAACGTCTCGGATGCAGGACTCATCGGAGGAGGCACGATTCCCAGGCCGGGAGAGGTCTCGTTGGCGCACAACGGCGTGCTCTTTTTGGATGAAGTGCTGGAGTTCAAACGATCGGTCCTGGACGGCCTACGCCAGCCGCTGGAAGAAGGGACCGTGACCGTCACGCGGGTGAACGCGTCGCTCCAATATCCGGCGCGGTTCATGTTGGTTGTTGCCATGAATCCTTGCCCATGCGGGTACCATGGAGACCGGGCACATGACTGTATGTGTACCCCTCACCAAGTCAGGCGGTATCGAGGCCGGCTTTCAGGGCCGCTCCGTGACCGGCTCGACATTCACGTGGAAGTGCCCGCGGTGCCGGTTTCGGACCTGGGGCACGATCAATCATCTGAATGTTCCGCCTCCATTCGGAAACGCGTGGCCGATGCCCGGCATATCCAGGCAAACCGGTATGCCGCGGAGCGCCTGTTTGCCAATGCCCAACTCAAACCCCGGCACATGAAAACGCATTGCCGGCTCGACCGGACAGGCAAGCAACTCCTGGATCAGGCCGCGACCCGCTTGGGGCTTTCGGCCCGCGCCTACGCGCGGATATTGCGTGTTGCACGAACGATTGCGGATTTGGCAGACTCAGAGGCTATTGAACCATCGCACTTGGCCGAGGCCATCCAGTATCGGAGC
Source organism: Nitrospirales bacterium (assembly GCA_022824735.1). Taxonomy (GTDB): domain Bacteria; phylum Nitrospirota; class Nitrospiria; order Nitrospirales; family UBA8639; genus Bin75. The sequence continues at coordinate 41,387 of JAJDZI010000127.1, read as the reverse complement.
CTGGACCGAACGACCACATTTTAAAGGAACCTCATGGACATCCAGATCGGACCTCACCTGTACCGTAACAGTAACGGCACGATTGAAGTCGAAGGCGTGCCACAAATCGATATCGAGCCACGGCCCTCCGGCGGATTCCCGAAAGTGAATTTTGCCTTGTTTGAGACGGGAGGGAAAATGCCGGCAAAACTCACGAACAGCACGTTGGCGATTAATGAAGGCCAGGCCTATGCGCTCGAACGAAGTCCCACGAGTCTGGTGATGCGGCATCAGGACAGCGGAAAAGAAATCCTCAACATGACTCTTGAGGAAAATGGCCGGCTCGTGATCTCACAGGGCGAGTTCTATACCTTGAGAGGCCACACCCTCACGATTACGCCCTCGGAATGGACCCTGGAAAAAACCACGGTGACGGAAGGAGAAACCGACGTCCAGGGCAAAGCCGTTCCCCTGGAATAACCCGGCAGATCAAATCTCCGCAGCCGTGGCTTTTTTCGACCCGTCACAGTTCACGCATGTTCGACTGTGAATCCCTTCACTGGCCACAGCCGGCCCCAAGGCCATGTTCCGGTCCAGGGCGACCACGTCGGGGCCTTGATACGTCCAGAGCCGCTCGCAACCGGGGCAAAAGAACCATACCGTATACCCCGGCCAATCCCGGTCACGCGTTGCCATAACCAATATGTACCACTGAAAGACCTCAGTTCCCTTAGGCGTCCGCCAGCACCTTGCCGATTGTATGCGTCGCTTGTTCTACGTCCGCATTCGACACGTCCAAATGGGTCACCGCGCGAAACCGGTGATCGCCGACGGCATTCAACAGGACCCCGGTTTCCTTGAACGCTTGCAGGAGTTCCCGGGTCGAACGGTCGCTTCGCACGACCTCGAACAGAATAATATTCGTTTCGACGTGGTCGGGCTCCACGTACACCGTGGGAATCTGTTGCAGTTGCAGGGCGAAACTTTTGGCATTCTCATGGTCCTCCTGAAGCCGGGTCACGTGATGCTCCAGAGCATAAAGGCCCGCAGCCGCGAGAATGCCTGCCTGCCGCATACCGCCGCCGAACATTTTTCGCAAACGCCGAAGCTTGGCAATCCGGTCCTTGGTCGAGGTGATCAATGAGCCGACCGGAGCCCCCAACCCTTTGGACAGGCAGAACGACACGGTATCGAACGGCTGCGCAAATTCGGCGGCGGAGACCCCGGTGGCCACGGCCGCATTGAACAACCTGGCGCCGTCCAAATGCAACGCAAGCCCCTGCTCTCCCGCCAGCTTCGTGATTTCGTGGATCGCGGACAAGGGGTAAACCGATCCCCCTCCGAAATTATGCGTTTGTTCCAGACACAGCAGCGTCGTCGGGGGATTGTGAACGTCTTGAGGCCGAATGGCCGCGAGCACACTATCGGCGGTCAAACGGCCCCGGTTGCCCTTGATGCAGCATAATTGAACCTGAGACAAGGCTGAGGCCGATCCCCCTTCATACCGGATAATATGGGCCGTGCCTTCCACGAGCACCTCGTCTCCCGGACGGGTATGGAGACGAAGACACAATTGATTCGCCATCACCCCGGTGGGCACGAACAGGGCCGCGTCTTTTCCCAACAGTCGGGCAGCCTTGGCTTCCAGGGCATTGACCGTCGGATCTTCACCGTACACGTCATCGCCGACCTCGGCCTGCGCCATGGCTTCTCTCATACCCGGAGTCGGCTTGGTCACGGTATCGCTTCGCAGATCGATCATCGTCAGGCTTCCTCTCAAGACCGTTATCGCCTCTTCGCGTTTCTTCCCCTTCGACAAGCGCAGGACATGCTTTATTCTACGGCAGTTTCCTTGACGGGAACAAGAAGCCCGATGTTCGACAACACGCGTTGAATCTCTTCTACGGAAACCGGGCCCGCGCGAAGCATGGCCGGCTCATCCACCACGCTCAACAGGGTGGAAGGGCGGTTTCCCGTGGCTGGGCCGGTATCCAGAATCAGATCGACGTTCTGTCCCAAGACCGCGTCCACCTCGCCGGCGGTCAGGCACGGGGGTTGACCGGATCGATTCGCGCTCGTCCCGGTCAACGGACCCGTGTGACGTAATAAGGCCCGCAGGAACGCCGGCGCGGGTTCTCGAATCCCGATGGTCCCGGTCCCTGCCGTCAACACGGAAGAAAGCCCGGGTTGGGCCGGAACGATGACAGTCAACGGCCCAGGCCAGAATTCGTTAACCATCGCGTGGAACCAGGATGGAACGGACCCGGCCAGCGAATCGAGTTGACTCCGTTCTCCGATCAGCACGAGAAGGGGTTTCCCGGAAGGCCGTTCTTTCGCATCGATCACGCGGTCCAAGGCCGTGGGATTGGACACCGGTGCGGCCAAGGCGTACGAGCTTTCCGTCCCGACGGCCAGCAGGCCGCCTCGATGAACGAGATCTGCAATCGGGACGAAAAAGGAGGGAGAAGGATCTGCTGGAACCGGAAGGATTTTAGCCACGAGCGACGGTCTTTGGTATGAAAAAACCACAAATTGTCATTCCGAGCTTGTCCTGAGCGAAGCGAAGGATCTGCGAGGAATCTCGTCGTTTAGACGCTTGATAATCGAACGCCAAGAAAAGCAGATCCTTCACTTCGTTCAGGATGACAACCTGGCATATGGAACAGCAGATTCATGGTTTACGTCAAGACTCGTGCGGCAATGTCGGCGCGGAAATAGTGTCCTTCAAACGTGACGTGCCGCGCCGTCTCATAGGCCAGGTCACGCGCCGCCCTGAGGGAGTCCCCCCAAGCCGTCACCCCCAATACTCGCCCGCCGGCCGTGACGACGTCCTGGCCGCTTAAGGCTGTCCCGGCGTGGAAGACCGAGACCCGGTCATCGGCGGCAGCCTCCAAAAGCCCGTTGACCGGCAGGCCGGTCGCATACGTGCCGGGATACCCGCCGGACGCCATGACGACACAGACCGACGATTCTTCCGACCAATCGAGATGGATCTGATCCAACCGATGCTCCACGACCGCTTCGAGAACGTCGGCGAGGTCCGTTTTCAACAACGGCAACACCACTTGGGTCTCGGGATCGCCGAACCGCGCGTTGAATTCCAGCACGTAAGGCGTCCCGTCCTTGACCATGACGCCCGCGTACAAGACCCCGTAAAACGGACTGCCCACGCGCGACAGCCCTTCGATTGCAGGGTGCAACACGTCTCGCATGATCGCATAGCGTAAGGCCGGCGTGGCCAGCGGCGCCGGCGCATAGGCCCCCATGCCTCCGGTATTGGGGCCGGTATCGCCCTCCCCGAGCCGCTTGTGATCCTGGGCGGCCAGCATGGGGACGACGGTTTTCCCATCGGCAAAGGCCATCAGGGTCAGTTCCTCCCCTTCGAGACATTCTTCAATGACCACCTGGTTACCGGCGTCGCCGAAGGCTCGACGTTCCAGCACGTTGACGACCGCGTCCTTGGCATCCTGCACCGTCCGGGCCACGACCACGCCTTTCCCCTGGGCCAACCCGTCCGCTTTGACCACAATGGGAAGCGCGCATCGTTCCAGGTAATCCAACGCGGGACGGACGCTCTCGAAGACACTCGCCTCAGCGGTCGGAATCCCCTGACGCATCATCAGGTTCTTGGCGAAGGCTTTACTGGATTCGATCTTGGCGGCGTTCCTGGTCGGACCGAAGACCTTGAGTTTGTTTTCCCGAAACAGATCCGCGAGGCCCAGCGCCAGCGGCGCTTCGGGACCGACGATAGTGAGATCCACGGCTTCCTGTTCGGCAAACGCTTTCAGACCGGGCAAGTCGGTCGCCGCAAGAGGCACGCACGTGGCCAGTTGACTGATCCCCGCGTTCCCGGGCGCGCAATAGAGCTGACTGACTCGAGGGCTCGAGGCGAGTTTCCAGACCAACGCATGCTCGCGCCCTCCACCGCCGATGACCAGGATCTTCATAGGGTTTACCGGTCGTGAAGTGTCGCTTAGTGCCTAAAATGACGCATGCCCGTCATAACCATCGCCACGTCCTGTTCATCGGCGGCCTTGACCACCTCTTCATCCCGGATACTGCCGCCCGGTTGGATGACTGCCGTCACGCCTGCCTTGACGGCCTCATCGAGTCCGTCCCGGAACGGGAAAAAGGCGTCCGAGGCCATGACGCACCCCTTGATCGGCAGATTAGCTTTCATCCCAGCCAATTTGACGGAATCGACGCGACTCATCTGACCGGCCCCGACACCCACGGTTTGCGTGGCATTGGCAAACACAATGGCGTTGGATTTCACGTGTTTGCAGACCTTCCACGCAAAGGCACAGGCTGCGTATTCGTCATCCGTAGGCTTTCGTTTGGTCGGAACCGCCAAGGCTTTCAGGTCGGCGAGGGCGCCCAGGTCACGATCCTGCAGGATCAGTCCCCCGACGAGTTTTTTCAAATCGTAGCCGTCACGGGCCCGGTCTTCGAGCGAACCCACCGTCAACAGCCGCAAGTCCTTTTTCCGTTGCAACTCGGCCACGGCCTCGTCGGTGAACTCAGGAGCAATCAGGACTTCGACGAACGTTGACGTCACTTCCCTGGCCATGTCCAGGTCCACGGGCCGGTTGGAGGCAATCACCCCTCCGAAGGCGGAAACCGGATCGGTTTCCCTGGCCTTTCGATAGGCTTCGACCGGAGTCGCCCCCAAGGCCACGCCACACGGATTATTGTGTTTGATGATGACCACGGCCCCATCATCGAATTCTTTCGCCAACTCCAACGCCGAATTGGCATCCAGGTAATTGTTGTAGGACATGGCCTTGCCGTGCAGTTGACGACCCAGGGAAATCGAGGGTTCCGTGCTGCCGGTCTCCCGGTAAAACGCGCCTTCCTGATGCGGATTTTCCCCGTATCGCAGGATTTCGGCCAGTTCATACGTGATCGACAAGCGTGCCGGAAATTTGTCTGCTCCATCGTCCTGCCGGTTTAAATAATGTGCGATCAGACTGTCGTACCGCGATGTGTGCTGAAACACTTTCCGGGCCAATTCACGGCGAAGCGTCAACGGGACAGACCCGGACTGCAACGCCTCCAACACGCGACCATAGTCGCCAGGATCGACCACCACCACGACGTCCGCATGGTTCTTGGCAGCCGACCGGAGCATGGACGGGCCACCAATATCGATATTCTCGATGGCATCTTCAAAGGTACAATCCGGTTTGGCAATGGTTGACTCGAACGGGTAGAGGTTGACCGCCACAAGGTCAATGGGCTCAATCCCCTGCTCCTGCATTTGTCGAACGTCGTCGGTCCGCCCCCGCCGGCCCAACAGCCCCCCGTGAATCTTGGGATGCAGGGTTTTGACCCGTCCGCCCAGAATCTCCGGAGACCCGGTATGCGATGACACTTCCGTGACCGGCAGTCCGGCCGTGCGTATGGCACTGGCCGTCCCTCCCGTGGAGAGAATGGTGACTCCGAGCTCAACCAATCCTCTGGCAAACTCCGCGACGCCCGTCTTATCGGACACACTGATCAATGCATGGTTCAATTTGCCCATTGTTCGTTCCTCAATTCGACAGTGAGTGAAAGGAAAAGAACGCGGAGGCTCAGCTTACCAAATGCGTCTTCCGGCATCAACGCAACTTCCGGAGACAATCCTGAGGCAGTTCCACCGGAAAAGCGGATTTCTTGCACCTCGGGGTGTACGTCAACGGCCCATTCGGTATATACTCAAAAGACATTCTCGCCGATACGGCCATGGGTGCCGACCAATGCCCTTTCCATTCATTGCGACCCTCGTTCTCCTCTTTTTGACCGTTACCTTTTCCCTCCAGAACGACCAGACGGTTTCCATCACATTTTTCGCGTGGACGTTCGAGGGGTCGCTCGTCCTGGTGTTACTAACCACCCTTTGCCTGGGCATTGCGATTCACATCCTGGCATCCATGCCGACCCGCATACGGAAATCAAAGGAAATCGCGGAACTCAACAGACGGGTGATGGAATTGGAAGAAACGCCGCCATCACACGTTTCCCGACCACAGCAACACCGGCCCCCATCGCTCGATTGAACGCCAATCCGGCCCCAGACTTCGATGAGAGGCCTTGACACGGAACCGCGAGCCTGACACCATATCGAGGAAATCCGTCAACGATCCCTCATTTCAAACGGAGCGAGCATTATGACGTCTTTCACTTCAGGTTCGATGAATCAGGCCGACCAGCCGCAGGCAGAACACCCTACCATTGATGAAGCCTTGGGCTGGGAGGGACACGTCAATATTCCCCCGTCTCCGTTGTTAAACACACTGCTCCGTAATTTGTCTGAAGCGCAAACGGGGTTGACGTTCGGTATGGTGTTTGTGGTTGGAGTATTGGTCGGAGGCATCCTGTTTGCTGCGCTAGGGTCGGGCAAAAGACAGACACCCTGACACCTAAGGAACCTAAGGCCTGCGCAAGGGCGCGGTCTTCAAAAAAACCTGTCTTTGAAGAACAACCGTTGCCAGAGTCCGGCTTTGCGCATGCGGTGATCGCCGTGAGCTAAGGTGCGGCGTTTCCCGCGGCGGGTCTCGACTTCAATCGTCTCGTCATCAAAGACCCGGAGCACCTTCCAGAATTTCCTGATCACGTAAGAATAGGTGTCACCGTGTCGAGCGGGGAAGACCTTTTCGGCTCGCGAACTGGGATGGGTCGAGGTTTTCTCTTTATGATAGACGACAAAATTGCCGGCTTTCAATTTCATCGCCACCTCCTTTCCCATGCCACAAACGGGGCTTACTCAGGGCACCGTTAAGCGGCACTCCATCTCATCATGCCATATTCTCTGTATCTTGCAAGCATTTTTCTTCGTGACACCACACGGGTGCAGTGAATGGAGCCGGCGAGTGGGATTGAACCACCGACCTGCTGATTACGAATCAGCTGCTCTACCACTGAGCTACGCCGGCCTTGCCTGGGATTGAACGCGTCGGGAGACTGCTGTTTCCAACCCGACGGCCATCTTATTTTCCGGGACGAGCCGTGTCAACTGTGGCCCATCCCCCACACCCCAGCCCTCTCCCACAAATGGGGAGAGGGAGTTGTCAGGCATGATTGACATGAATTTTGTTTCTCCGATACCGTGACATGATGTCCTCTCCGACCGACAAATCTGCTCCGTCATCGATTCCCCTCCTTGTTCATCTGTGCTCCCTGATCAGGCTTGCGAATCAAACGGGCACTCTCCTGCTTATGATTCCGGTGCTATGGGCTTTGGTCCTGGCGTCACAGGGTCGTCCATCCGGTCTGCTGCTCGTCCTGTTCATCGCGGGATCGTTCATCATGCGAAGCGCCGGCGTTATTATGAACGATCTGGTCGATCGCTCGTTTGACCGGCAAGTCACCCGCACCCAAACCCGGCCTCTCGCCAGTGGGGCCCTTCGCCCCTGGCACGCCGTCCTGTTTCTCGGCGTTCTCCTCGCGGTGGCCGTGTATCTCCTGTTGTTCCTGAATCCGCTGGCCATACGGCTCGGCCCGGTTGCGTTGGTCCTGGCCGTGATCTATCCCTTTACGAAACGGTTCTTCCGCGTCCCGCAACTCTTTCTGGGGTTGGCGTTCGGATGGGGCGCCGTGATGGCTTGGGCAGCCGTTCGCAATCAACTCGATCCCGCGGTCTGGCTACTGTATGCCGCCGTGATCTGCTGGTCCCTGGCCTACGACACCATTTACGCGCTTCAGGACATTGAGGACGACCTGCGTATCGGAGTGAACTCGTCGGCGATTCTCTTCGGTGCCCACATGTGGATTGCCGTGGGCATCATCGAGACGGCGATGCTGGTGCTGTTGGCAACGGCGGGTTGGCTGGAAAGTCTGAATGCGGTGTTTTATGCGGGACTCGCCGGAGTCGCAGGGTTCTTGAGTCAACAAGTCCGGCGCCTCAGAGGCGAGGTTTCCCCCTCTGAGGCGCTTTCCATGTTCAAACAACACACGGTCATCGGCCTCGTCATTCTGATCGGGATTTGGGCGGGAACGCTGTAGGCGCGTAGTGCTGTCGGGTTACGCTTTTGCGCCCGGACTTCCTCTCTCTGTCAGCCCCCTCACCCTAGCCCTCTCCCACGATGGGGAGAGGGTTTCATAAGAGCGTTGGCGCCGCCATTCGTTATTCAGGCAGGGGAATTGGCTTGTCCGGTTTCGGGGCGCGCAGCGTATCGAGATAGGCGGTTACGGCTCGCGCATCCGGGTCATCAAGTCCCAGGTTCGGCATGCGCGTGTGCTTTTTCATGCCCTGCGGGTAACGGACCCAGCGATAGACCCAGGTATCGTTGAGACGGAAGCCGGCACGGTCCAAGGCAGGTCCGACCAGACCACCAACGTCTCCGATACTATGACACCCGTTACAGCCATATTTGTTGAAATAGAGGCTTTTGCCTTTTTCTTCCAAGACGGCTTTTTCCGTCTCCTCCACGGTTAAGTCCGGACGCGCAATCTGAGTCATCCTGGGACGTTTCGAGAAATTTTCCCACGCGGCCTTGGCAGCTTCAAATTGTTCAGCCACCTTTTCATAGGCCTCTTCTTCGGGAAGCAGGATTTCCTCTTCATCCTCTTCTTCCAGGTCAGCGTCCTCGTCGTCCTCCATATCCATATCTTCGTCATCTTCTTCGGCTTCTTCTTCGGCTTCTTCTTCGGCCTCGGCCCTGGCGGCTTCTTCGGCTTCCTGTTTCGCCAAGGCTTCGTCCATGGCCTGTTTAGCCTGATCATGGGCCGTCTCAGCCGCCTTGAACCGGGATTCCAACTCGGCTTTCCGGCCTTCCACGTCAAACGTCAACGACCCGCCGTGCAGCGTTCGCACGTAGCCGACCACGGCCCAGAGTTCTTCTTCGGAGAGCGTATACTTGAAGGTCGGCATGGTCGAGACCGCGAAATAATTTTCATCATCGAGCACTTCCTGCAACGTGGTATCGCGCATGTCCCGGGAAATTGTGTTGAAAATTTCTTCGTCCGAGAACGTCGACATCGCTTCGGATTCCGACAAGTCCCGAGGACGCGGGTCCGGCATCCGTTCCCAGTTAAAGCCCTCCTGCTGTTGTCCGCTTTCGCCGTGACAATGCATGCAGTAATGACGATAGAGTTTTCGGCCTTTTGCCGTCCGTTCATCTTCAAACAAGGCGCAACCGCTCGTCACGGCAAAGACCGCGACGACCACGACGGCGACCCTGCTCAGTACCCGCTGCATGCCTTGCTCTCCCTTCATGATTCGTTACCCCTCCGAATTTTTCTCACCAGGAAAAACTCAAAGCCAGCAGCAAGCACGATACCCAACACGACGTATCCATAAATGGAATTGTCCGGTGGCGGCTCGGCTCGAAGGTACCACCATGATGAAATGGCTTTTTGTGACCCCTTTTCTTTCACGTCTCCATCCACGATTTCCCCGTCCCAAAACGCGAATGCCACGTTTCGCCATTCTCCCGGCGTCACTTGTACGTCCAGGTCTTCACCGGTTCGCAGGGGCCGTGAAAACACGACGCGCCACGTTCCATCCTGCCAGGCTCCCGTTGCCGAGACGTTCTGGCTTTCCTGCGGCCGAAGCGTCTTGAAGCCCCTGGCCGTCATATTGGTGGCTTTGCCGTGTTCCTTCTTCCAATACCAGATATTGACGTCTCCCCCCTCGACCTGAAGCATTTCCTGCCCATGGGCGAAGTGGGCCATTTTGTCACCGACCATGAACTCGACTGCGGCGGCATCAGCGGCATCTTCAGATGGATCGGCATACTCCAGCAGGATTGCCATATCCTCGCCATTGTGGACCCCGCGAACCTTCACGGACTTCACCGTGACTTCCTGAATGCGGTCCGGCCAATGCACTTGGGGAGCCAGCTTGAATTCCGCAGGCTCGATCGTGTTCCACACGGCGGCATTCGGATCATTTGCAGGGACGGCCCCTTCCGTCAAGAACAAACGAACGGCCACGCTTCCGGTTTCGCCCTCCGGCGGCGGGTCGCTCGCAAACACGCCGGAAACCTCGACTCCCGTCACCATGAGGGTGAGTCCAAGCGCGACGCTGAAGATCTTCTTATATCCCATTTTCCTGCTCCTTGGATCCTTCCCTTCGACGTTTCCGGCAATCGTCGGGCCTGCGAGGACGCGACCTCACCCCGTTACCTATTCCTCTTCTTCCCAAGTCCGTGGAGATTGACCTGCGCCGTCGTATTCACCCATGATGATCTTCCAAATCCATTCATCCGGCAATTCCACTTCCCAGCGCGGCATGGCCGATTTCCAAGGCATCGCTTCAACCGGAAGCCCGACGCCGCCTTTCTTGATCCGCCAGAAAAGATAGGATTCCTGTAATTGGGCAATCGTTCCCGGATCGCTGAAATTCGCCGGAGGCGGATTGAAGCCCACGGCCGCCGGACCTTTCCCGTCAAAATTGGCTCCGTGACAGGGCGAACAAAACGCCGCATACAAGCCCTTTCCCATCATGATGTTTTCCGGCGTTCTCGGATACGGGTTGGCCAACCCGACGAACTCGCCGGGAGGCGCGGGATGAATGGTTCGATTTTCCGCAGGCGGCAAATCGCTTGGGGCAAGCTTGGTGTACGTTTGCCATCCCACCAACAAGGGAAACAACACGAACACCAGGACGCGCGCGGTCCCGGCAACTCCCGCTTGCCCCGAACCGGTAAGAAATCGCCCGACCGGCCCCATGAATTCATCGAGGCTTCCCCCGCTCATGGTGTAGAAAATCATCGCGGAGGCAAAGGTCAGGGCCAGGTAGAGAAAAATCAAACTGGCCGGGAGCGGTGCCGTAAACAATGGGAGTATGAACTTGAGAAACACATACATTCCCACCAACAGGATAGCCGTTTTCGCAAGAGGACCTTTCATCGTTCACCCTTTTGGTTAAGGTGCTCCATTGACGGCGAGGGAAGCGACTTCCACTTCGCTTTCCTTGCCGATATTCATCACGTCTTCGACCTTGATGCTAATGGGTTCCCCGCTCATTTTCTGGAGAAAGGAAATGACCGAATAAATCTCTTGTTGCGACAAGGCAATCGGATTCTTGTGGATATAGGGCATCCGTGCCGGATATTCCTTGGGCAGACCTTCATGCCTGAAATCAAGATAAATATAGGCTTGCGGGTCGGTGAGGCTTTCATAGATGAATTCCGGCGCGAGTTTCGCCCCGATGCCCTTCAAATCCGGGCACCGGGCTGATTCACTGGGGCCGATGGAGTGGCACAAGGCGCACTGGCCTTTGCTGAAGAAAATCTTTTGACCGATCGAGGCCAAGTCATCCGGCGTTTTGACTTCGGCAATGTCAAAGGTCTCGATCGCCGGAGGAAGGGAGGCCATCTGCGGCACCCCCAAGGCAATCAGGGTAAAAGTCCCCAATACGATCACCACGAAACCGACCACCCTGAGGAACTTCGCCTTGATGAAGAGCAGGATACAGATGCCGAGTCCTACGACCGTGAGACCGATCAATTGGAGTAACACGACTTCACTCATGGGTTCTCTCGCTCCAGTTTGGCAATGCCAACGTCAATAGGGTCTCCATCACGCCAAGGCCCCTTTTCAATCCTGTTCCCGTGGGGAACCGCCGGCCATGGCCGGCGTCACGCCTGCCGGGATCTTCGCCGGTTCGGGTTCTTTCCGGTCAGGGGTTTTCTTCCCCTTGTCACCCATCGTGGCAACCCAAAAGATGAACGCCACCAATAAGCAGAACACAAAGGTGTTCAGGGACATGAACGCGGCCGCGTAGCCCAACGCGGGAGAATACGCGTAGTCCGACGTATCCCTCATCACGCCGTAGATGTGCCAGTGCACCCTGGACGACGACCGGGCATAGCCCATCAGCGACATCAACAAAATGACCATGACCGCATTGGATACCAACGCATACCCGGCCCGGATCGGCATTTGCCCCCAGACCATTTCCGTCGTGGTTTTGGCGCTTTTCATCAGGATGGCCGTCAAAGGCGTAAACGTCAGCATGATAAACAGGACGATCAACACCTGCGCAACGGAGAAATAATTGATCCGGATAATGGCAGGCACGAAATACCCCCATACCCCAAGCACGATCACGGCAATTCCCGCGAGCACCAGCAGAGCGCCCATTACGGATTTGGCGATTTTTGCCCACCCGGCCGTTTCCTGCTTACCGGCTCGCCAATACATGATGAAGCTCATAAAGGTGACCAGGATCATGAGGTTGGATACCGTCATTTTGGCGGACATCACCCCGAACACTCCAAGCAGCGGGTGGTGGGTCCCGCCCATTTTCCTGGCCTCTTCAAGACTGGCCACCAGGGAGTGCGGTGTCATCCAGACGCCCAGGCATACCATGAGCACGATCAGCATGGCCAGGATCGGTCGCCTGTACCCTCGCTCGGAGCCGGGAATCCGGTAGGTAATACCCATCCAGAAATAGTAATTGGCTCCGAGGAACAACACCCCGATGAGCATGGCCTGCAAGATGAAGAGCCACGCCAGGAACCCGCCCATGAGGGTGATTCCCATCTGCTGGTTGTATTGATAGATCTCGCGCATGAGCCAATATCCGGCAAAGGGAAGGGGAAGCATACCGAATACGCCGATGAAGTTTCCGACGTAGCCCATCCAATCATAATGCTCCCGTTCTTCCTGGCTGGCCGCCAGAAGATAGCGGATACCGGCATAGGCGCCGCAAATAAACCCGCCCAACACCACGTTGGCAATGAGTCGATGGATGTTGACCGGCCACCACGTTGGATTCCACGTAGCCGCCCAGGCCCGATCAATGGCCGTGCCTTCGGCGACCACGACGGGGCTCGCCTGGAACGTGGCCCAAGCGTTGGGAACGACCATGATACCCAAGGCAAAGACGTTCAGCAGGAATCCCAAAAACAGGTGGAAGGTTTTTTTATTCCCCTGCATGGCGTCCCATCCGTACCAGTACAGGTACAGGGTGGCGGTTTCCAACAGGAACAGTAGACAATACACGATGAAAGACGGGAAAAAGATATCGGACAAATAGGCCATGAGCTTCGGGTACAGCCCGATCAGCAAAAAGAGCAGGATGCCTCCGAACAGGGCCGTCGTGGCGTACGCGGACGTCAGGAGCTTGGTAAACTCTTTTGCCAGTTTGTCGTACCTGGCCTCCTTGGTCTTCCACCCCACGATTTCACACACCCAGGCAAAAATCGGCACACCCAAGACGAACCCGGCGAGCAGCAAATGCTGTTGGGCCACGACCCAAACCACGTTCCGGCTTCCGAGTCCCGGAATGTCGCGATATTCGACGGACATCGCCTGGGTGGCCGCGTCCTGGGCCCAAACAAGCGCCGGGAGAAGCACGAGCGCCCAAAAGACACTCCAGCCGAAAAGAGATGAGGGTTTCACCGTTGGCACCAGGGACTTCAGATTTTCGATTATGCCGCGGTTTTTCATATGTGAGCCCTCATTGGTTCGTTAATGCTTATGATCGCCATGGTCGTGGTCATGCCCGTCGGACCCCGCAGCGCCCGTTGCCGCCGGCTTCTTGACAGCCGCCGGTGTCGCCTGGGGCGCCGGCTTCTTCTGCCCCGGCGCGACGTTCTCCCCTTTCGCCGTTTCCGCCGCGGGATTCTCTTTTTCCAATTCCTTCAACGTGGCTTCGGCACGCGCCAGGACCTGCTCGGCGCTTTTGATAACCTTTTTGGGAACGATCTTTTTTTCTACCTTTTGAACTTCCACAAATTCGTATTCTTCATGAGGGTGGGGCGTACTCACGGGAAGCAAGCCCCAAAACATCATGATCAGCACGACGCCGGTTCCCGTAAAAGCCGTCAGCAAGAGCGGCTGATCTCGCGGAATCCTGAGAAGGTCCCATTTCGAAACAATATCCTGGAACGCCCCCTCGACGGGCGTGGACGTGCGAACAAAGCGTTGAGCCAAGGCGCCCAAACCGAACAACCAACCATAGACCAGGATGATCAGGACGATGGTAGCCGGCAATCCCCACATGACCAATTCCAGGCTGATCTTTTCCGCGATGGGAATCACGATGACGTTGTTTTCAACAAAATGCAACGTGGCGTGGACCGCGGATTGAGCCAGGGACTTGACGCCGCCCAGGATCATGAACAACAGGGGAAGATACACGATGGAAAAAACGGCCCACAGCCCCCACAAGCGAAGGCCCGTTCCCTTGGGCGGATCCACGCTCAACCGTTCCAGAAAAACAGTTCGTGAACACAGGCCGAGCGCCCAAACGTCGATAGGAATGGAAAGCACCAACAACGCTTCCAGGCCGACGCCTTCCCAGGGATGCACGCCGGCGGCCAACATGAGCAATGCCGCCACCATCTTCAGGGGAAAACCCGTCCAGAAGGTTGGCCACAAGACCAGGAGACCGAGTTTGGCGTTCGACATGATGATTAATCCAAAAATTCTCTGTTCAGAATCGCGGAAACGGTGAAAATCAGGATCACCGCCATAATGGCAATCCAGCCGATCAACGCAATCGGCCGTTTGAAAATATTCCGCTCCGGATTCCTGTCAAGAAAGGGCAACGCCGCAAGGAATCCCATAAACGCTCCGGGAATCGCCACGGCTCCCAAAAACTGACCGAATTCTCCGCCAAAGATCTTTAATCGCAACAACTGGAAGAGAAAGAGAAAATACCATTCAGGCTCAGGATGATAATCCCCAGGGTCCGGCGTGGCCTCTTCCAACAACACGACCGGCTCGATAAACGCCAACGTGCAAATGATCAGGAAGACCGTGGCCATGGCCACGATGTCTTTCCAGATTTGTCTGGGGAAGAAATAATCCGTCTTCGCCTTGATTTGTTCGGGAGTTCCACGGAACGGCCCGGCCGGTCCGGCTTTCCGGAACAGGAAGAGATGGAGACCCGCCAACCCCATCAATCCCGCCGGCAGCACCATCACGTGAATAACGAAAAACCGGCTCAAAGTCATTTGACCAGGGGTTGGTCCGCCTTTCAAGAAACGACTCAGGAAATCCCCGACGATTGGGGTCTTATCCATGATCTCGACGCCCACGACCGTGGCCCAGTACGCCCGTTGGTCCCATGGAAGCAGATACCCTGTAAAACCGAATGCCATGACCAGCCCGAAAAGGGCCAGCCCGACCAACCAAATCAATTCCCTGGGCTTCTTATAGGCTCCCCACAAAAACACTTGCGACATATGGGCGAACACCATCACGACCATAGCCGAGGAACCCCAAAAATGGTAACTCAGCAGAAACCATCCGTAGTCCACTTCATGAATGATGTACTGCGTGCTGGCGTACGCGTGATCGGTGCTCGGGACGTAATAAAACATCAACAGGATCCCGGTCACCACCTGCATAATGAAGATGAACAACAAACACGACCCGAACGCGTACGCCCATCGGGACCCGCCGGGAACGGGCTCATTCAGCATTTTGGCCTGGATCGTTTTCAGGCCGACCCGTTCATCGACGAAGTCGACAACTTTTTCAAAGGCGTTGGGTGCGTTGGTGGTCTTGTCGCTCATGAGCGATGCTACAGCAGCCGGATTTGGCCTTTCACCCCGGCCTTGTATTCGACGTCGATGATCTGGACTTCCCCGGCGGCATTGACTTGCATCGGCAGGACGTCGAGAGACCGCGGGGCCGGGCCATCCAGCACCTTGCCCGCCTCGTCATAGATGCTCAAATGACAGGGACACAGGAAGACGCCGTCAGGAAAATTCTTTGTCCTTCTCCACTTGTACCCGCATCCCAAGTGCGGACATTTTCCGGAAAAACCGATGTAGGGCGTCTTGGCTTTATTCACCCACACCACGTCTCCCTTATGGTCATAAAACTGTTTGTCTTTCCCGCCGTAGACCGCCTTTTGCACTTCAGGCGTGGCCTTTACGACCCAGATGTTTTTTTCGATCTGCTGTTCGGGCATAAAGGCTTCCTTGAAGCCCCGGGTAAACTTGAACTGGTAGCCGATGTTTTCCTTTTTGATTTTCCGAACGTTCCCGACGGAAAACCAGGAATTGTCGAACGGCTTATACATGGGTTTCATGAGATATTTTAAAACGGGGAACGCCAAGGGGAGAGCGATCAACGTTCCGATGGCATGCGTCATGTTCATGAAAAAGCTGCGCCGGGGCACCCCCTGCTCCAGCCGGGGATAGGGCACGAGAATTTCGCCGGGCTCCACGTGGAGACGGTCTTCCAAATGCGCGATTTCCACGTCATGATGCGTGACGTAAGCATCCCGGTCCAGCACGGGACATGCCTTGAAGTCCTCCAGCGACCCCCGCAACACAATCTCTTCTTCGTTCGGGATGTCCTCGATCCAGCCGACCGGAACTTGGCGGTCAACGCCTTGCCCGTCCCCCTCCCTGACGACCACGTGACTGATCTCAAGGGATAACGGATCAACGATGACCTTGGAGATACTGCCGACTTCCCCGTCGGCGCACCGCGCTTTTGCCTTAATTTTGGGCTGCATCGACCACCTGGAATGAGGTTATTTCATTTTGATGGGCTTCGGTGTATTGACCGATGTATCTTTCAATGTCGCCAAAAAAGCCACCAGCGCGTCGATCTCTTCATCAAACATCAAGTCTTTATATTTGTTCGGCATTTTGCCTTTCTTGTACTGCTTGTCGAATCCTTCGGCCTTCCAACTCTTGGGATTGAGAATTTTTTCCCTGAGGGCTTCAGGCGTCATGAGATTGCCGATATTGTCCAGTTCGGGCCCCCGCTTCTTACCGCCTTGCCCAAAGAGTTTGTGACAGTTGTAACACTCTTGCAGTTCCCATTGTTCCTTGCCGAGCGCAACCAGGTCCCCGGCCGCTGCCGTTGAGGTAGGCGTCGCGGCTTCCTCCACGACCTGTACGCCGCCGCCCAGCACTTTCAATTGTTGCTCGATCGAGACGGCGCGCTCATTCAGGGCTTTGGCCCGCGCGATCAGCTCTTCGGCTTTGCCTTGCTGGGTCCTTGCCCGGCGTGCTTTCAGGATCTTTTCGATTTTTCCTTTTTCGACTTCCGGGTCGTACTGGGGCAAGCCACTCGCTCCGCCGATGTAGACCCCGGAAAGCACCAGGTAAAACAACACCAGGCCAATGATCGCCTTTATACCCTCAAGACGATTCAGGGAGGGCGCATCAAGGAGAATAAACACGCCCGCGCCGAGCATGGCATAAATAAAGAACATGACCTGGAAGACGAAGGGGAAATGCGTGGCCTTGGCCACCCCTGCCAGGAGAATCCCCAGAAGGACGCCAATGGTGCCTTTTTTGATGATATTTCGCGTCAAACTTTGCTCAGCCATACTCGCTTCCCACCTCCGTTATTCCGCGCCAGCAGGCACCGGAGCCGCTTGCGGGGCCTCGGATTTTTGCCCGGTGGTTCTTAGCGTCACGATAATGGCAAAACTGACCACGAGATAAAAGACCAGGGTCACACCCGTAATCCACCAGGCGGAATAGGCCAAAGTCGGCGTAAAGGCTTCGGGGGTAAAGTCCGGCACAAGGTTATATACGTGAAAATACTTCCTCGTGAGGGATCGAACCGTTCCCATCAAGCCCATGGTCCAAATCGCACTGAACGCCAGGAAAATCAGGACGAACTGGGACGTAAAGTCGATCTTTCCCCAAATAATGGTCCCGCTCCTGATAGCCCGGTTATAGAGCAGATAGTTGACGATGGTTAGAAAGACCAACGTAAACGCGGCCGCATTTTTAGCCGGCATCAGCGCCAACTCACTGGCCCACGAGGGGAGTTCCAATTCTTCAGTGGCCAACGCCTGCGTCGCCACAAATCCGTGGGGCGTCATCCAGATGGCGTTGGCGATCACGATCATCAGAAAGCCGACCTTGATCATGGTGAAGGAAGACACGGTAAACCGTAAACCGGGGAGCCGGCTCAACACCGGCGGCAACACGATCAGCGCCGCCAGGAAAATCAGCGACTGCCATTCAGGCGGCGGGAACAGTTTCCACGCGACCCCCATGACCAATGGAATCAGAAGGACGGCAATCATGACCATGCCGGAGATCCGTACCTGTTCCACTCCTTCAATTCGCTTCATACTCAACCAGATGTAATAATTACTGGCCAGGAAGATCAGGCCGACCATGGCGCCTTGCATCTCAAAAAACATCGACAATTGGTCCGCCATCATGTACGGGCAAATGGACGCGTCATAATCACAGAGTTCATACGCCAGCAGATACCCCATGAAGGGCAGGAACAGAAGCGCGCCCACGCCGATCATATTGCCTACGAATCCCATCCAATCGTAGTACGAGCGATCTTCATCCGTCTTGGCGCCCATATACATATACGCCGCCACCAGCCCTGCGATAAACCCGCCGAACGTGACGTTCCCGACCAACCGATGGAGATTCAGGGGCATCCAACTGTAATTGGCAACCTTGTCCCACAGACCCGCTGATTGAACGAATTGAATCAACGAGACGCCTTCCGCGGATTTGGCAGGTGTGTTCATAAACGCCGTCGGGCCGTCAATAACGAACAACGTGACCGTGCCCACGACGTTCAACAAGACCCCCAAGGCAATATGCCGGGCTTTCTTTTCACCTTTCAGGGTATCCCATGAGTAAAAATACGTGTACAAGATAATCGTCTCAAGAATAAACAGGACCGGATACACCACGGCGAAAATCAGGAAAAAATGCTGGATGAGCCAAGTGGTGAAACCGGGATAGGTCGCCAGCAGGACAAAAATAAACAGCCCGCCCGTCAAAGCGGTCATGCTATAGAGGATCACCGTGACCTTGGTGACTTCCTTGGCCAGTCGATCATATTTCGGATCCTGGTTTTTATAGCCCAACCATTCCGACACCACGGCGAATATCGGGGCTCCCAGGATGAAGGCCGCAAACAATATATGAAGTTGGGCCACGATCCACACCCCCGTCCGATTCCCGGTGTAGGGAAACTCCACAGGTGGGGGAGCCGGAGACTGGGCATAGGCGACGGCAAGCCCGCCCAGCACAAGTCCTAGCAATATGACGGAACTGCGGATTAAGGTTTTCAAGGGTGGTGGCCCTCCTTCCGGTTAATGCCGCAAAAGGAACGTGGGAAGCACCCGCATTACTCTGGTGACCCCGATTCTCCCCCAGCCGCCTCTCCATTCGGAGCCGCCGCTTCTCCATTCGGAGCTGCCGCTTCTCCGTTCGGAGCTGCCGCTTCTCCATTCGGAGCCGCCGCTTCTCCATTCGGAGCCGCCGCCTCTCCATTCGGAGCCGCCGCTTCATCACTTGCGGGAGCTGCCTCTTCAGCCGCCGGAGCCGCTGCTTCTTCAGCCGCCTTCTTCTTTTCAGCGGCCACATCCTCAGCCGTCTTGGCCATCCCAGCGGGGACCCATTTCTGCTCAGCGACACTATATTCCTGGCCTTTCAAGCCGAACGTGGCTTCAAAAGCAATCACTTTCCACCGTTCATCCTCGGACAGCTTGGATTTCCAAGCCTTCATTTTGGTTCCCTTGACCCCTTCGGACACGCGCCAGAACCATTGGGAATCGGAGAACAGCTTCATAAAGTCACCTTTGCGAAAATCACGCGCCCCGGCCTTGACGGGCTTCCCGTCCTTGCCGTGGCAACTGGCGCAATTCACGTCGATATTTTCCGCCCCGGTGAAGATCGCCTTCCCTTGCTCAATAATCTCCGGATTGTTCCAATAGCCATCCGGCATATGCTTATCGGCATATTCCGGCGGCGCCGGAGGTGGCGGAGCCGGCGGCTTGGCTTCTCCGCAGGCTGATAACGTCCACCCCAATGCCGCAATGGCAACAAGACTCATCATTTTCTGGCATGTATCCTTCTCCATAACCCCCCCTATATTCTATTCGCTTTGGTCGATCAAACCTTGGCTTTCTTTCCCCTATCTGTCTGCGCAGTCAGGATGACCGACGGTGATGTATCGGTGATGTATTTAAGCGCCATGGCCCCCTCGACGAGCCATAACATGATCATCTTTGAGCGGGATAGCGTATGACGGGCTGCGTAGAATCGAGTCCGGTACTTGCCACTTCGGAGAGCCTATCCAGATGATCCGTTTTTCCTTTGGAGAGACCACACCCCAATCCTTAAGCAACCGTTTGACAGGAAGGAAAATACCGGGCAAAAAGGTCCGTGACTTCTAGCATAAGGGGCTTTCATCTGTCAATAATTCAGAAGGATCGGCAGTGCATCAGGTGACGTTCGGGAACAACATGGCCCTCACGGTCCCGGCCATCCCTGACCACGAACCAAACGTTTCCTCCACGGCCGAAGCTTCGAACCCGCAATGTACCATGCAGTCCCGGCATTGCTCATGACGCCCCACGCCGTACCGTTCCCACTCCGTCGTCTCGAGCAATTCCTTGAAACTCGACACGTATCCATCCTGCAAGAGATAGCAGGGCTTCTGCCAACCGAAAATATTATAGGTGGGATTTCCCCACGGGGTACATTGATAATCACGTTTGCCCATGAGAAATTCCAGGAACAGCGGTGACTGGTTAAATCGCCAGCGACGTTTTCTCTTCCCAAGCAGGTCGGAAAAGAGTCGGCGCGTCTGCTGACGCTTCAAAAAACCATGCTGGTCCGGCGCCTTTTCGTAGCTATAACCCGGGGAGATCATCATCCCCTCCACCCCCAGGTCCATCATCTCATCAAAAAAGGCTCTCACCCGCGGCGGATTGGCATCGTTGAACAGGGTCGTGTTGGTCGTGACGCGGAACCCTCGTTTCAAGGCGCTTGTGATCGCTTTCGTCGCCACGTCATAGACCCCGTCACGACAGACCGCGAGATCATGTTCCTCGCGCAATCCATCCATGTGAATGCTGAAAATCAACCGGTCGGAGGGTTCATACTCGTCCATTTTGCGTTCCAACAGGATCGCATTCGTGCATAAATACACGAATTTCTTGCGGCGCACCAATCCTCGAACGATTTCCGACATCTCGGGATGAATGAGCGGCTCCCCGCCGGGAATGCTGACCACGGGAGCGCCACATTCTTCAGCCGCCGCCCAGCATTGCTCAGGCGTCAAACGCCGGTCCAGGACGTGTTCGGGATATTGGATTTTTCCGCAACCGGCACAGGCCAAATTGCACCGAAACAGCGGTTCCAACATCAACACCAACGGATAACGTTCCACGCCCTTGACCTTTTGCGACAACACGTAGCCGGCGACGGTCATCATCTGGGAGAGCGGTACGCCCATGAAATTCAAAGGATCCTTTCTCGCTGGTTATGGAGGCGCCGAGCGGGATCGAACCGCTGAATCGCAGTTTTGCAGACTGCTCCCTTAGCCACTTGGGTACGGCGCCCGGACGGTATTATAACGGGGCTCCCGAACCATGACAAGGAGACACCAGGCACCCACGACTATCCGCCGCACGGCGTCATGACTGGAGACCGGTGAATTAGCGCGAGGACAAAACCGGGAGTTCACGACCGGATGCCGCGTGAGGATCAGTGGCAACATCTGTGGTGGTGGAGGTGGAAGACGAGGAGGACGTCTCCGAGTCATTCTGTTCCAACGCCATCAACTCGACTTCTTCGATGAGGACGTCCATCAGTTGTTCTGACGGCACTTTTTTGACAAGTTTTCCTTTTTTGAACAGGATTCCCATACCCTGCCCGCCCGCAATGCCGATGTCCGCCTCTTTCCCTTCGCCGATGCCATTCACCACACAGCCCAGGACGGATACGTTCAAAGGCATTTTGATATGACTGAGCCGTTTTTCCAGTTCCTCGGCCAATCGCACCACGTCGATTTCGACCCGGCCGCAAGTCGGACAGGCGATGACGTTGACCCCGCGATGACGAAGCTCCAGGGACTTGAGAATCTCGAAGCCAACCTTCACTTCTTCCACGGGATCGGCAGCCAGCGAGACCCTCAAGGTGTCGCCGATCCCCTGAGACAATAACCAGCCCAATCCGATGGCGGATTTGACGGCGCCGGTGCTGGCAGTCCCGGCCTCGGTGATTCCGATATGAAGGGGATAATCCGATTGATGGGCAAACAACCAATACGCGTCAATGGCCATGTGCACGTCCGAGGCTTTCAACGACACCTTCATGTTCGTAAAGCCCATATCCTCAATGGCATGGACGGCGTTCAATGCCGATTCAGCCAAGGCCTCTGCCGTGGGATACCCGTACTTGTCCAACAGGGGACGTTCCAACGAACCACCGTTGACGCCGACCCTGAGGGGAATGCCCCGGTCCTGCACGGCTTTGATCACTTCGGCCAATCGCCACCACGGTCCGATGTTTCCGGGATTGATGCGAACACAATCCACAACTTCAGCCGCTTTGAGCGCCAGGCGATGATCAAAATGCACGTCCGCTATTAAAGGGATCGAAATCTGGGCTTTGATTTTGGGAAGGGCCGTCGCGGCATCCTGATCGGGGACGGCAACCCGCACAAGCTCGCACCCGACCTCTTCCATCCGATGAATTTGCTCGACGGTTCCCCGGACGTCACTCGGATGAGGGACGGTCATCGACTGGACCGCAATAGGCGCTCCACCCCCAATTTTGACGGAACCGACCTGAATCTGCCTGGTTTTTTTTCGCGTGATCCGCATCGAAAACCTTCTTCAGGTCGAAACCGGCCCGACGGAGACGCGCGCAAACAATTGCTTGGCTTGTTGATAGATGCCGTCAGCCGTCAAGCCGTATTTGTCGCGGAGTAAATCCTGAGGACCTTGTTCAATGAACCAGTCGGGCAATCCCAGACATTTCGCCGGGACGCTGGCAATGCCTGCCTCGGAGAGAACCTCGAGCACCGCTGAGCCGAAACCGCCCATCGCCGCGCCTTCCTCTATGGCGAGCAGACATTTCACCTGCCCTGCCACGGTTGCGATCAAATCGGCATCAATTGGTTTGACAAAGCGGGCGTTCACGACCGCGGCGGAAACCCCTTCCTGCTCCAACCGCTCAGCCGCCTCCATCGCTTGATGCACGCTCACGCCGATCGCGACCAGGGCGATATCCGTACCACTTCGTAACAACTCGCCCTTGCCCAAAGGCAGGGCTTCCGGGACTTGGTCCATTTGCACGCCCAACCCCGAACCCCGAGGATACCGGACGGCGGCAGGCCGGTCTGAACTGATACATGACTTGACCATATGTTGTAATTCATTTTCATCCTTGGGAGCCATAATCACCATGTTCGGCATATGCCGGAGGTATGCAAAATCAAACACCCCGTGGTGCGTCGTCCCATCCTGGGCCACGAGTCCTCCCCGATCGATACAAAACGTGACCGGCAAGTTCTGCGTGGCCACGTCATGAATCACCTGGTCATAGGCGCGTTGCAAGAAGGTCGAATAGATCGGGATCACGGGACGCATGCCCTGCGTCGCCATTCCCGCGGCAAACGTCACCGCATGTTGCTCGGCAATCCCCACGTCATACAGTCTGTCGGGGAAGCTCTGCTCGAAAGCCGTTAATCCCGTTCCTTCACACATCGCAGCCGTAATCGCCACGATACGCGGATCTTCTTTGGCCAGTTGCACGAGCGTGTTGACGGCAATGCTGCTATACGAAGGCCTTGCGGCTTTACCCTTGGGTTTTCCCGTATCGAGGTCAAAGGGTGAACTGGCGTGAAACCACACGGGATCGTTCATCGCCGGTTCATAGCCCAAGCCCTTCTTCGTCACCACGTGCAATAAGGTGGGGCCCTCCAGCTTGAGCACGTTCTCCAGGGTCGGCAGTAAATAGTCAAATTCATGGCCGTCGAGAGGACCGACGTAACGAAATCCTAATTCCTCAAAGAGCATCCCGGGCGACACCAATCCCTTAGCCAACGATTGAGCCCGACCGGCCACTTTCTTCACCTGTCCTCCAATGCGAGGGATGGTCTCCATGAGGAGATTCACCTTTTCTTGCAGGCGAACGCCCAACTCACCGGTGATGGTCCGATTCAGGTAGGCGGATATGGCCCCGACGTTTTTCGAAATCGACATTTGATTGTCGTTCAAGATCACCAACAGGTCTTTTTGGCTGTCACCGGCTTGTTGCAGCCCTTCAAGGGTCAGCCCTGAAGTCAACGCGCCGTCTCCTACAACGCAAACGACCTTGTGAGACTGTTTTTGTTGTTCCCGGGCCTCCACAAAACCGACGGCGGCGGAAACCCCCGTGCCCGCATGACCGGCATTGAACGTGTCATAGACACTTTCTTCCCGTTTGCAAAACCCGCTTAACCCGCCGAATTGCCGAATGGTGTGAAACTGTTCTCGTCGACCGGTCAACAGCTTATGGGCATACGTTTGATTGCTGGTGTCCCAGACAATCAGGTCATCGGGTGTATGTAACAGGTAATGAAGCGCGACGGTTAATTCAACAACGCCGAGATTGGAAGCGAGATGCCCGCCTACGTCCGAGATCACGGAAATAATTTGATCGCGAATTTCCTGGCACAGATCCGGAAATTGCTCAGGCGACAATTTTCTGAGATCGGACGGCCCCTCGATTCCTTTCAGGAGAGACATAACCCCTACCTTATCTCCGAATAATGCATTGCGATGCACTGAAATGATTCGGATTCAGGGAACATTCAGTGATGTAGGTACTCAGTTTCGCAAAATCTGGGTATACTGTCAAGAAACTGCCCTAGGATATGCTACTGTCATGTTCCCGTCCGCCTCTCACACGGAAACCCCATCGAAGCGGAAATAACGACACCAACCGGCTACAAGACATCCTGGGATTCGGGGTCGGCGGTCTTCGTTCGTAATTTCTCGAGAAGGCCCTTGGCCGATTCGGCCTCGATAATACGTCCAAATTGGCCCCGAAAATTTTTGACCAAACTGACGCCTTCTATGACCACGTCATATACCTTCCAGGTATTCGAACGCTTCAGTAGGCGATAGGCGATGGAGGTGGTTGATTTCTCCGAGGTCACAGCGGTTTGAACTTCTGCAAAATCTCCTTTTCTGCGTTCTTTGAGATATTGAACCTGTTCGCCGGAATAGCCATCAACGCTTCCGGCGTACGTCCTGGATAAAAAGTGCTGAAAGAGCCGTACGAATTCCTCTCGATCGGTTTCGCTGAATTGCTGCCAATGTTTCCCCAGGGTTCGTTTCCCCATTTCTCTATAATCGAAGCGCTCCCCGATGATGTCTTCCAGAATTTCCAACCGTTCCCGGGATTGTTCCGGCGACTTGAGAGACTCATCCTCCATGACTTTCAAAGCCTGATCGATAGTGCCTTTCATAGCCTCCATGGCTGAACCTGCCTCCGCGGCTGCTGAAAGTGACGAAGACAATCCAAGGACCGACAACCCAAGAATCAATGCGCCGATCAAGGTGAGGACACGCAATTCAACCGTTCTCATTATTCCCGGAAATAGCTCAGGCATCATTCTTTCCTTTCCACGATCAATACGGGACGTTCAACATTGAGAGAATCGCAACCAGGTCTCGACTCACGTCGAAGCTTCAGGGACTATTTTCCGTCATAGAGAAAAAGATTTCAAAGAATTGAGATAGCCGGGCCGAAGCCACGTTCTTTTGCCGGCGCAGTCGATTGAACTCCGGCCATTTTCCCGGGGTTGTGGCAACGGCCCACACCCCTTGCACGAACGTACCCGTTCGGCGAAACAGGTTGAGGTCGAAGGGCAAGTCTTCCTCCAAGCGGTCAGAAACCGACCGGATCACGCAGAACGGGATGTCATGCCGGGCAGCCATCGACCCGATAGCTGCGCTTTCCATGTCCAGACTGCTTGCCTCAAAGTCCCTGCCGACGGCCAGCTTGTCTCTAGCCAACCAGACGATAGTGTCAACCGTGACCAAACGTCCGGAGAGAACCGCGCCCTCGGACAACTGCGCCGTTTTGTAGGCTTGTTGCCGATACGGAACGCTACAGGCAATCGAGGAACCGGGAACGGAACCCGCGAGGCTCGAATCCGCACAGACGACTTGCTCGGGAATCACCACGTCGCCAATTCGTGAGGGAACCAAGGCTCCCGCAAACCCCGATGAAATAAACACGGTCCAGGGTCTTTTCAGACGCACTGCCTCGCACGCGGCCCGCGCGTTTGCCAACCCAATCCCGGTTTGAATGACGGCAACGAAACGGGAAGCATCCGCCCATCGACGCCACTTAACCCCGTTGATCCGTTCAACGCGACTTGCAGGCAATGCCCGCCCAATGGCGTTAAACTCCCAAGGCGTCGCGGCAAAGACGGCGATATTTTCCAGGAAGGACTCCGGAAACCGTTGAAGTGAGAAAAGACGGCGCCAATCAGGGTTGCCGTTGCCTGGCTGATTGCGCGATGTCTTGCAACGCTTGAGCTCGCGCCCGACCGTGTACCTGAACATTACGATACATGGCCAGCGCCCACATGGGGAAATATTTGCTGTAGCCGTGATATCGAAGATAGAACACCCTGGGGAATCCGGTGCCGACGTGGTATGGCTCGTACCACGTCCCGTTATCAAGTTGATGGCGAAGCAAAAAATTGATGCCTCGCGCAATGCTCAAGGAATCGGGCAAACCCGCGGTCAATAAGGTCAGAAGGGCCCACGCCGTTTGCGAGGGAGTGCTTTCGCCTTTCCCGGCCCATGCCCGGTCGGCATACGACAAGCAGGATTCTCCCCATCCGCCGTCCACGTTCTGTTTGGACTCAACCCACGCAACGGCGCGTCGAATCCACGGCGCGGACATGTCCTCTCCGATAGCCTGAAGGCCGACGACGACGCACCAGGTCCCGTAGAGATAATTGACCCCCCATCGCCCATACCAACTGCCGTCGGCTTCCTGCTCTCGTCGAAGAAACTCAAGCGCCGGGGCCACGGCAGGATGAGACCGATCATAGCCCAAAGCGCCGAGCATCTCCAAGCACCGGCCCGTGAGGTCCGCGGTGGGAGGATCAAGCAACGACTGATGATCCGCGAAGGGAATCTTGTTGAAAATCAGTTGATCATTGTCCCGGTCATAGGCCCCCCACCCGCCGTTGGAGCTTTGCATGGCCAACGCCCACTTCAGCCCGCGCTCAATAACCTCATCCCGGTCGGCAGGCTGAAGAGGCGATACTTTCGCCAAGGCGGTCAGGACGGCGGCCGTATCATCGACGTCGGGATATAATTCATTTTCAAACTGAAAATACCATCCGCCGGGCGTAGCCCCGGGAGAAGACACGATCCAGTCTCCCACCTTCTTTGTTTGCCGGGAACGCAACCAGGAAGAGGCATGCGACAGCGCTTCATGGTCAACGCGCAGGCCTCTTTCAACGAGCGCGTTGATGGTTAACGCCGTATCCCAAATTGGCGAATGACACGGCTGCAGGTGAAGCGTAGACGGGCCTTCCGCTGAGGCCGGCACGCTGATTTCCAATGCCTCGATTTCTCGAAGAGCCTTCCGGACTAACGGATGCGACGCCGGATAACCAAGCGCCATCAAAGCAAAGATCGAATTGGCCATGGCCGGGTAAATTGCCCCGAGTCCCCCGTCACCCTGCATATGTTCCAGCAACCACGCCTCGGCTCGCTTCATCGCTTTTTTCCGCACGAACCGAAGCGGATATTTCTCATAAACCTTCAGAATCCGGTCGATCCAGACAAAAAAATTCCGCCAACTGATGAATTCGGGATCTTTTTGAAACGGCGGCGCATAGCGATAGTTGATTTGATCGCGAGGCGCACAGAACAACTCTTCAATCCCTCGTTCCGCGGGAACCCGGCATTCCCGGCGAACGGCCAACACGATCAGCAGGGGAATGACGACGGCCCTGGACCAGTACGAGATGGCGTACATGTTAAAGGCAAATTTCTTGGGCGCCAACACGACTTCGGGAGGCATGCTCGGAAGCCCTTTCCAATCGTATTGTCCGAACAAGGCCAACGCGACTTTCGTAAAGACGTTGACTGATACCACGCCGCCTTTGTCCAGGATCGCTTGCCGGGCTCGACGCATCCCCGGATCATCCTGTGGGACCCCGGCCAATTTTAAAGCAAAATAGGCTTTGACCGAAGCGCTGACGTCCATGGGGGCTCCGGTATAAATCGGCCATCCCCCGTCTTCAAGTTGCGCGCCTTGAAGATAGCGAACCATCCTGGCTTCCTGCTCCGTGTCGACGGCTCCGACATACCGGCGCAACATGATATATTCCGAGGTCAACGTCGTATCCGCCTCCAATTCCTGCACCCAATAGCCATGCTCAGGATGTTGTTGGTCGAGAAGCCACTTCGCGCTCCGCGACAAGGCTTCTTCTACGGCTTCCGCGTGGCCAACGGTTGGTGGAGCGGTTCGGCCCTGCGCACAGTCCACGTCTCCTGCTGCTCCACGGTTGTTGGAGACAAGCCTCAGGGAAGGGTTGTGCGGCTTCCAATGACGAGGTGGGGCCTGGTTGGGGACAGAGGGGAAAAAACTCTGGGACAATCGCCCCAGAAAGTTCATCAGAAGATCCATGTGCAGACTAACGGGTATCGAAAGGGTGCGTCGAGAGACGTGCGCAAGTCCAACGACTAAGAACGTGACTTATGAACCCCCGTGATTGAGGGTTGTCGGCTTATAACAGACCCTCTTGAAGAGAGTCAAGGATATTACGCACTGGAAGAAGGAAAAAGAGGGAAAAGAAAGGGAAGAGCGACTACAAGGCCACGTCATTCGTGACGTTCACCAACGTCTTCTTCTCGTCGATGGTCCACACGTCACAGGTCGAATCGCCGTCGATATTGGCGGTTGCCACGGCCGTAAATCCCGTGTCCGACACGTTGTCCATGGTCGAAGCCGTACATCCGGGCGGCAAGGTTCCGGAACTGCTGCTCCCCAATTCGTAGTAATACAATTGAGAGGAGCCCGTGACGGCAAACCCTATCGCATTGAAATCATCGACGTAGGTATTGTTTTCGGCAAAATAGGCCATCTCGCTGGTATGAATCGCCACCAAGTTGGTTTTGGCTTCCGATTGCTTGGCCCGGGCTTGATATTTCAGAAAATTCGGAATGGCAATCACGGCCAAAATACCGATGATAGCCACGACGATCATCAACTCCGTCAAACTGAACCCTCGTCCATTGCGAATGATATGAAACATCCGTGTCCTCCACTACGATTGGTACGACAATGAATACCCGGTTCCCTCTGGTGGGGCAGCACCATCTATTCGGGACGGCACAGGGGCCGTCCCCTACGGGCTGGGAGAGCCCGTATTATTTGTAGGGGCAGGCCCCTGTGCCTGCCCACCGTCCCGCCGTCCGCCAAAGCCCACTTCACGAAATCGTTTGATGAGCTTTTCATTGTGAGGATCCAATTCCAGCGCACGGATCCACGCAGCCTTGGCCGCGTCCCGGTGCTCCTGGATCAAATAAATTTCCCCCAAATGCTCAAAAATGACCGGGTCGTCTTCGACGAGTTCAGCCGCTCGCTGAAGTTCCCGAAGGGCTTCAGTCACTTTCCCGATTTTGAAGAGCGCCCACCCCAAGCTATCGACGTACGCGCCATTGTCCGGCTTGAGCGCCACGGCGCGGCGCGTCAATTCCACGGCCTCTTCCCCTTTGATACCCCGGTCGGCATAGCTGTAGCCGAGATAATTGAGCGCGTCGGTATGATCCGGGTTGAGGGCCAGCACCGCTTCCATTTCCCGGACGACGTCGGGGAACCGGTCGAGCTTGTCATAGGCAGCCCCAAGGTTGAATCGCAAATCTTCATCGTTGGGGTGATATTCCAGTCCCTTTTCAAACGCAGACGTCGCCCGTTGAAATGCATTGGCTTGCAGGTAGCTCAATCCCAGCAAAAGATGAGTCTCCGAGTTGCCGGGTTTCAACCCGGCAGCCCGGGTCAAATGCTGCACGGCTTCTTCATAGCGCGTGAGTCGATACAGTAAAATTCCGAGGTGAATGCGACTGTCGTAAAACGTCGCATCCAGGTCGATATTTGTCCTATAGGCATCCAACGCTTGTTCAACGTCGTCGATTTGTTCGTACAACCATCCCAGGTAGTCTCGAACGCGCAGCTCGGAGGGATGCGCTTGAAGGATTCCTTCCAACTCCGTGACGGCGCGGTGAGGCTCTTCCATTTCGACGTAGACCAGGGCCCGTTGGATTTGCATCTTCACGTCCTGGGGCTCATCCACGATCATCTGCTCCAGAATATCCAAGGCTTGCCCGTAGTCTTTTTGTTTGACCAGGAAGCGGACAAAGTCCTTGCGGAACGTGTTGTCACGAGGCGTCACCGATACCTCGAACTCATGGTAAAGCTGAATCGCCGCCTGAAGGTCCTCGTCCAACTCGTACAGCTTCAGCAAGGCCTGATACGCGGGTTCAAACCGTTTGGCCCGGTTGATCGCCCGGCGGTAGGCCTCCTTGGCCTCCATTCTCTTCTCTTGGGCTTCCAGGGCTTTCCCCTGGTAGAAGTGTCCGAAATGAGACTCCGGGGCATGCTCAAGACCTTGGGTGAAGACCGTTTCAGCCTGCTGGGGTCGCTTGAGATTGAGCAACAACACGCCTTTGTCAAAATAGGTCTCCCCTCGCTCAGGATTCAAACGCACCGCTTCGTCATACAATCCCAATGCGCGGTCAAACTGGCCTCCGCCTGCGTAAATCTTGGCCATTTCAACCAAGACGGGCGCATCCCGGACCTGCGCCGACTCGATTTGATCCAACATGGCCATGGCTTTTGGCATGTTCCCCGATAAAAATTGCAAGGCGGCCAACCGCACGCGCAGGAACGCCGATTTCGGATCATAGTGCAGCGCGGCTCGATACTCGGCAACGGCCTTGGGAACGTCATTCGCGAGTTCCGCCAGGTAGCCTTGCAAAAAATGATAGTACGCCGGAGACGGAAGAGGGACGGAGTCGGGTTGAACGACGGCGTCATGTTCGGATGTGGGCACAGCGGCACAAGACACCACCAGCAGAGGAATCAGGAGGAACGTGACCAACATCCGTTCCTGCCATCCGCCGGACCCCGGACCCACGCCTCCGGCACAACTTCCCTGGATTCGTCCCGGACGTGTCATGAACCGTCTATCATCCGAAGCATTAGAGATGCTGGGTCTCAAGATTGCCAAATTTTGCATACTGCTCCAGGAACGTCAGTTGACGGTCGCCCGTCGGGCCATTGCGATGTTTCCGAATCAAAATATCGGCAATGCTTCTTTTGTCCTCCGTATCCGGATTATAAACCTCCTCACGATAAATGAACATCACCACGTCCGCATCCTGTTCAATCGCCCCGGATTCACGGAGATCGGAGAGGACGGGCCGTTTGTCCGTCCTGTTTTCCACGGCCCGGCTCAACTGGGAAAGCGCCACCACCGGGATATCCAATTCCTTGGCTAACGCCTTGAGTGACCGGCTGATGTCGGAAATTTCCTGCTGTCGCGATTCGGAATCACTGCGTCCCTGCATGAGTTGCAGGTAATCGATGATCAACAGATCCAGGCCGTGTTCGGCCTTGAGACGCCGGGCCTTGCCCCGCATCTGTTGGACCGTCATCCCTCCGGAATCATCAATGAAAATCTTGGCGCCGGCCAAGCGATTGGCCGCATCAACGAGCTGACTCCACTCCGCATGACGATCGAGTTGCCCCGTCCTCAGGGCATGAGAATCGAGGCTCGCCTGGGAACTGAGCATCCGGAGCACGAGTTGGACTTTCGACATTTCCAGGCTGAAAATCCCCACGGTCAGACCCGCGCGAATCGCGGCATGTTCAGCCATACCCAAGGCCAGGCTGGTTTTCCCCATGCTCGGGCGACCGGCAATGATAATGAGATCGGACGGCTGAAGCCCGGCCGTGATCGTGTCAATGACGTGATAGCCGGTCGGCACGCCCGTAATGTTTTCTTTTCGAGAATAGAGTCGATCAACAAGCTCCATGCTTTCGATGACGGCTTGTTTCATGGATTCAAACGACCGGCCCAAACGACCCTGTGCCAGCCTGAAGATCTCCCGTTCCGCGTATTCCAGGAGGTCTTCCGACTCCCCAAGTCCGTCATAGCCCTTGGTCACAATGTCCGTCGCGGTGCGGATCAACCCGCGCAACAGGGATTTTTCGCGGACGATTTTGCAGTGATACCGGATATTCGACGCGCTCGGCACCGCCTGCACCAATTCGGCCACGTACGCCGCACCGCCGACCTGCTCCAATTGACCTTTGGTTTTCAGCCATTCGGTCAAGGTGATCTGATCAACCACTTCATTGCGGTCAGCCAGTTCGATCATCCCCGCAAAAATGGTGCGATGCGCCCCGCGATGGAAGTCTTCTTCGACAATGACCTCAAGCGCCTTATTGAGCGCACTATTTTCCAACAGGACGGCCCCGAGGATGGATTGCTCGGCGTCGAGATTCTGGGGTGGTAACCGGAGATCGGAAACGTCAGACGTGAGCATGCGCACCATTGAGAATCAGCATAGGAAGGTCTTGGATACGAACGGTTCGTGAAGTCCTGGCCTGTTTTGCCAACACCTCGACTTCCCGGCTCGAGAGGGCAGACAGGCCCACCATCACGGCCCAGGATGCGCCGGAAGCCTTGAGGCGCGTTCGAAGCTTGTGAAGCCGGGTGGAATCCCACCGTGGCACGGTTTCCTGATACACCACCAACCCGTGCGAACGAAGGAGCCGGCTCGTGCGGAACGCCTCTCCAAAATGAGAATGGGGAGCCGCCACCAACACGCTGGGCGTTTCCGGAACCCATTTCTCTCCCTCCTTCCCCAACGCCATGAACAGGCGATCAAGGTCCAAGGCAAATCCCGTAGAAGGGAGATCCTGGCCGAATTGTCCGATCAAATGGTTGTAACGTCCTCCTCCACCCAGTTCACAGCCGACGTTGCCGGAAAAGACGTCGAACACGACCCCATCATAGTAGTCGAAGCCGCGAAATTCTCCCAGGTCCAAGAGCAGGTGCTCTTTGACGCCGGCCGCGGCGAGGAGCGCATACACCCGGCCCAATCGTTCAATGGGGGCCAGCAACCGGGTATTACGACCGGCGACGGTCCGGCCCCATTGCAACATCTCTTCCCGCCCATAACGCCCCGGTGCTTCAAGGATAGGCTTGGCCTGCTTTGAGGGGACGCGTTCCGTTTTCAAAATGCGTTCCAGTTTCGGCAAGTCCTTACGCGCCGCGGCGAGCTCCGCTTGCTTGCGCCCCTGTTCCGAGAGGCCTGATTGCGCCAGTAACGCCTGATAGAAACCGACGTGTCCAAGCGAAATTTTAAAATGGGACAGTCCGACGGCTTTCAGTGACTCGATGAGCAAGGTCAGAATTTCGGCGTCCATTGACGCGTCGTCGGCCCCGATCAATTCAACGCCCAACTGGAACACTTCCCGTTCCCGGCCGGCATGTTCGGGCTCGTAGCGGAACACCGTGGAACGATAACTCAACCGAAGGGGCAATTGCCGCCCGGCCATTCCCATGGCCACGATTTTCGCGATCTGCGCGGTCACGTCCGGTCGAAGCACCAAAATGCGTCCGGTTGTCCAATCGGCGACCTTGTAACACTTTTCGAGGATATCGGCCGGCAGCCCGGCGGAGAGCACGTCCAGGTATTCAAAGGTCGGCGGGATAATTTCACGATAGCCCCATCGGGTAAACCCCTCAAACAGAGCCCGTTCCAACTGACGCACGCGTTCGGCCGCATCAGGCAACAGGGTCGTCATCCCGATCGGGATAAGAGAACGGGGCGTCGTCTCTGCAGAAACCGTGTGGGGCTCCGATCGTGGTTGGCGGCGAGCCATCGAACAAGAGCGGAACGTTACGAGACGCCCGACAGATCTACCAAGCGAGCCGAGACAATGTCCGTTTCGCTTTTGATGTTGTCCAACGCAGAAAGCGGTGGCGGCGCGTCCAACCCAAGAATCAGTAACGCATGGCTGCCTTTCTGCGCACGAGAACATTGCATCCGGGCAATATTGATTTCGTGTTCCCCGAGAATACGCCCCACCGTGCCAATGACACCGGGCCGGTCGAAGTTGTAGATCAACAGCATATGGCCTTCGGGAATGACCTCGACCGTATACGCATTGCTTTCCACGATACGGGCGTCCTTTTTGTTGTACAGGGTCCCGGCCAATTGATGCGTCTGCGCGCCGGTTTTCACGTGGAGACGAATCAAGCTCGTATAATCACCTGCGTCGCTCCACTTCACTTCCTTGACTTCGATGCCGCGTTGTTTCGCGATAAAGGGTGCGTTCACGGCGTTCACCACGTCCTGGAGAATCGGGGTCAACAACCCTTTCAGGATCGCAACCGTCAGGGGCGCCAAAGAAAGTTCCGCGACTTCTCCCCGATACTCCACCGTCACCTCTTCAATACCTTCATCCAGCAGTTGCGCCTGAAACAATCCCATCCGCTCGGCCAACCCCAGGTAGGGATTGAGTTGAAGCAAGGCGTCCGGCGGAACCGACGGGATATTCACCGCGCCCCGGGCCACGCCCTTCTCGAAATAATCGACAAATTGTTCGGCAATCGAGACGGCGACGCTTTCCTGGGCTTCCTCGGTCGAAGCCCCGATGTGAGGCGTACAGATGAAGTTATCCAAGGTGAGCAAGGGATGATCCGGTTTCACGGGCTCTTCTTCGAACACGTCGAAGGCCGCGGCGGCGACCTTTTTGCTCTTGAGGGCTTCGTACATATCCTCTTCATGAATGATGCCGCCACGCGCGCAATTGACGATCATGACTCCGTCTTTCATCTGCCGGATGGACTGGGCGTTGATCAACGACCGGGTCTCGTTGGTCAACGGGGTATGGACCGAGATGAAATCGGCCCGCCTGAACAACTCGTCCAAGGCCACGGCCTGGATTCCCAGTTCCCGCGCGCGCCCCGGAGCGAGGTAGGGATCATAGCCGATCACCTGCATGGCCAAGCCTTGCGCCAACTTGGTGACGTAAGTCCCGATCTGCCCCAACCCCACGAGGCCGAGAGTCTTGTTGTGCAATTCCGTCCCCATGAATTTGGACTTTTCCCACTTACCCGCCTTGGTCGACACGACGGCCTGGGGAATTCTACGGCTCATGGACACCAGCATGGCGACCGTGTGCTCCGCCGTTGTAATCGTATTGCCACCGGGCGTATTCATCACGACAATGCCCCGGCGGGTGGCGGCCTCACAATCCACGTTGTCGAGACCCGTCCCGGCGCGCCCGATGATCTTGAGCCGGCTGCCGGCGTCAATCACCTCAGCCGTCACTTTCGTGCCCGACCGGACGACAATGCCGTCATACGCCTTGATCTCTTCCAGAAGTTTTTCTTTGGGCAACTTGGTTTTCACGTCGACGTGGAATCCGCCCTGTTCAAGAACGGCCACCCCTCGCGGCGACAAACTGTCACTGACCAGAATATTCATGGAATTGTCCCTACGCTTTCCGTTTTTCAAAGTCCGTCATATAGTCGATTAATGCATCCACGCCGGACTCGGGCATGGCGTTATAGATACTGGCACGCATGCCACCCACCGAACGATGTCCCTGCAACGTGGTCAACCCGGCCTGGGCTGCTCCCGTGAGAAACTCGCCATCCAATGCCGGATCGGCCAGGACGAACGGTACGTTCATCCACGACCGGCACGACGGATCCACCGGGTTCCGGTAAAAACCTGAACCATCGATGGCGGCGTACAGCTTCTTGGCCTTGCGTTCGTTGCGTTCGGCCATGACCGGCAGCCCCCCTTGCTCCTTCACCCATTTGAAAACCAAGCCGGCGATATACAGGTTGTAAGTCGGTGGAGTATTCAACATGGAATCGGCCTTGGCCTGTTGCGCGTAATCCCACACGCCGGGGGTCATCAAGAGGACGTTGCCGATCAAATCCTCCCGCACGATCACCAACGTCACGCCGGCCGGACCGATGTTTTTCTGGGCGCCGGCGTAGATCAACCCAAACCGGCTGACGTCAACGGGACGGGAGAAAATGGTCGAAGACAGATCACCGACAAGCGGAACGTCACCGGTCTCGGGAATCCAGTGAAATTCAACGCCTTCAATGGTTTCATTCGGCGTGTAATGGACATACGCGGCATCGGCATTCAACGCCCAATGATCGAACGGGGGGATAGTCGTAAATTTCTCGCCTTCGGACGAAGCTGCGACGTTCACTTCGCAATATTTCTTGGCCTCGCCGATGGCTTTTTTGCCCCAAGATCCGGTCAGGATGTAATCCGCCTTGTTTTTCCCGCGCAACAGATTCATGGGAATAGCGGCAAATTGCCCGGTGGCCCCTCCTTGCAAAAAGAGGACCTTGTACGTTTCGGGTACGCCCAATAAGTCACGGACGTCCTGCTCGGCTTCGGCATGGACCGAAACAAACTCTTTCCCGCGGTGGCTCATCTCCATAATGGAGGCCCCTGCCCCGTGCCAATCCGTCAATTCGGTCTGGGCTTGCTGCAAGACGGCCTCAGGCAACATGGCCGGGCCGGCACTGAAGTTATACACTCGTGACATGAAAGACTCCCGGATGAGATAACGTCAATGAACTCACCGTACAATCATGGGCATCAACGGTTCTTAGAGTAATGGATCTGAAGACTGGCAGATCAGTTGTGAAGATGAAGATCAGGAACCGGTACGCTATCATATGGTCTATGGAATCTGCAAACGAGTGCTTCCCTTGTCATCACGTCATCCGTTTGCATACAATGGAGGGCATCTCGTTAACCTGAGAAGCCAGGAACAGAGACACGGACATGGACGGAGTACGATTCGAACGTCGCAGTGAAGGAGACTATTACAAAGTCATCCTGCACATCGGAAGCACGTACGTGCCGATCAGCGATGAGGACGTGGAGGCCTTGAAGAAGGAAAGCGTGTTGTCAGGCGCGTTTCTGGGACTTTTCCTGGACCGGGTAGGGTATTCCTCTTACCTCAAAGAGCAACTCAAAGCGGAATTGGAAAAAATCGGGAATCCGTCCGAACAACTTTCCCTCCTCCAGCAAGCCATTCAGAAACTCTAACAGCACAACCGGACAGGGAGATCGCTTCTTGCCATTCGTTTGTAGCTTTTCGCAGCCTTTCTCTTTCTCTCTTTTAAGGCCACACGGAAGGAGAGCAAATGAATGCTTTTGACGATGATCTGATCCAATCCCTCAATGAGGCCCTAGCCCATGCAAAGGGCAAAGGCCCTGCCATCGTCCACGTCCCCGTGGCACCGCGTGAAGTTCGCAAGCAGGCCAAGTCACACCACTCCCTCGCTTCACGTCACAGCCTCGTGGAACCTCGACCGCTTCACCTGCGATACCCATCTAGACGACCACCTCGTTGAAGTATGGCAAATCAGCCAACGGGTTCTCGGCCCTCTCTTTTTTGACTAAGCGTATGCGCTACTCTTTTTCGAAGTCCTCCTCCACCACGACGCGCACTGTCTTCCCCGTCCATGGTACGTCGGCCAGGACGTCCTCGATGGTGGCGAGCATGTGCGCCATCCGTCGGTCACTGCTCGGGTGGGTCTCCAGGAAGCCCACCGTCCCCAGTCCACTCGACCCGGCGTCGGTATGGGTCCGATGCAACCGGATCAGGGCATCCCGCATGGCTGTGAGGGAATACCCGGCCTCCTCCAGGACGTAGACAGAGAGCCGATCCGCCTCCAGTTCCATCTCCGGACTATAGGCCCGGCTCCCGACGACCATCCCCAAGTCGGCTGCGTCTAAATACGTGCTGGGATGCAAGTCCACGTCCGCCGCCACCGCCAATCCACCCAAGAGGAGCGGAAAGATGACACCGCCCACCGCAGCATTCGTCAGAGACTTGTCCACGTGGCCCAACAGCACATGGGCGCATTCGTGCGCCAGGACCGCCCCGAGTTCGTCCTGGACGCCGAGTGTATCGACGAGGCCGGAGTATACGATAATCCGGTCATGCTGATCGGCATGGGCATTGATCGTCTCGGGGTCGTACTCCATGGCCGGATAGGGCAGGTTTGAGAATTCGTCGCAACGGCCCAGGTGGGTGCGATCACAGAAGCGGGCCACGGCGTCCCGCATCCGATATTTGGTTGGGCTGTAGGCGTCCACGTAGGATCCCGAATCTTCGCGCGTAATAGGGAACGCGGCTACAGGGGACAACTTGTGGTGATCAAGCAGACGGTGGGCTTCGGTGAGATCCTGATTCGTGGGTTCGGGCAGGTCCAGCACAGGACCCACACAGCCACTTAGGAAGAAAACGAGGAGAAGAAACCAAGGGAGAAAAGCGGTACGCATAGGAAAGGAATATACGAGAGGTGAACTACAGCTCAAGCTAAAATGACAAGTCCCCAGCCGCCTTCTTGACACAGTGATCCGGACGTCCATAGCTGAACTGCCCGTCCGTGTTCTGGTACGCCAAGGCCGTGGGTGCCAGGCCGCCCGGGATTGTGATGTGGTAGAGCAGGCACCCCTGCGAGCCGACACTCACAGGGGTGTAAATGATGCCTTCCCGCTCGACCGGAGCGCCCAAGCTGTCCGGCGCATGTGCCGTTTCCGGGTTCTGTTGACTTGTGCAAGCCATACCAAACACGGCCAAACATCCAAGCGTTAAGGTATGAAGGCGATGCACTGTGTCACCAAATCAGCCGGTACGCGAAGCCGAGACGCGAATCCTGTCGGCCGGGGATATGACCGGCGTTCATGGTCTGGCCAACCTCCACGGCGATCTTTCCCCCGATGGCGTCTTGCTCATGATGCACAGCCAGTCGGATTTCCCTCGCCTCCGGGCTTAACCCGATCCGGTATTTGTCATACAGTTTCCGGCCGTTTTCCATCCGCCCATTCTCAATGCGGAAGGTGCCGGTGCCCGTCTCCGCCCGTAAGGGTTGCTCAAGCATGAGGACGGTTTGCGGGGTACCCACACGAATAGCCACGGCAGAGAGGAGTGAAGAGGAGGCCTGAAAGATCGCATCCTGTTCATAGTCCGGAAGACTCATCCCCACCGTGCCGGTGGCGTTGAGCGTCAGTCCGTGCCCCAGCTCCTGAACAATCGCATGCGAGGTCCAGACCATCCCGGACCGCAGATTCCGGCCAAAGGCTCCGGACGTTTGTGCCCCCAAGTAATTCCCATCGTTGACACTGAATCCGTAGCCGAACCCGCCTTGTTGGGGTTGGCGGGCAAAGCTCATGGATGACGGCCCGAAGCCGATCACGTAGTCTTGGCCTTCCGGGAGCCCCAGCTTCCCTGCATTCTGAATCGGGGTCCAGTTCATGCCCATGGATTCAAACCCCGGGGCCGGGGCGGCATTGCGTTGAAGGCTCTGGAACATGGGAATCGTGGAGCGTATGGCCGTGCCGCTTCTCACTCTGGAGGACAGGGGTACCCAAAAGGGAAAGTTCTGCTCGTCAAAGGCCGTCAGTTCCAGCCCCTCCACGCGGTTCGTGATCGAGCCAAAGATTGCCGGCACTTGGAGCGAGCTCTCGTAGAGCCCGCGTGCCGATTGGCCTACGCTCAACGTGCCCACTGGTGAGAGCGCGGCTTCCAGGTCCAAGTGCCCGGCACCATAGATGGCTGCGTTCGCGTACCGGCCACTCCGATCAGCCGTATCCAACATACGCCTCACGACTTCTGTGTTGCCTCGGGTCCCTCGGAAATGCTCCATCAAGAGAGCCAAGGCCCCGGACACAACCGGCGCAGCAAAGCTGGTGCCTTCCATTCCACCCTCAACGTCCCCTCTCCCAGGGCTATGCGATTTAGGCACAAGGCCGCGCACGGTACCCGGAGCCGTGAGACAGTAGTGCGCTCCATGTCTCGCGGTATTCCAGTTGGATGAAAGGGGACCACACCGATTAGAGTAGTCCGCGATCACTCCTGTGTCCGGATTCGTCGCGGCAACAGAAAGGGAATGCCCGCGTAGCTCCGGTATGTAGAAGGGCAAGTCCGCTCCCAAGCCCGACCAACGTTCTCCTTCATTGCCTGCGGCATAGACGAGTATGGTTTTCTCGGCATTCGTTCTATCGGCTTGCAAGATGGCATCCAAGTACTTCGGCAGGTATCGTCTATACCATTGCAACTCAGAACCAACCTCGCTGGAGACCACATCCAGATCGAACAGAGCAATTCCGTAGGACCGGTTGATAATATCAAACTTCGCGTAGTGTAGAGAGCACATAACCTGTCCGGTCTTGTAGCGCATCATCTGCCCGGTTTTCATCAGATGCGGAAGGAGGCATCCGATGAGACGCACCGAATGGCTACAGAAGATACGGATGACCTGGTTTGAGGAAACATTTGTCGGGTGGACAGAGAGTCGGCTAACCCAAGAAGAGGCAGCGCAGATATGAGTCATTCATGATCGAACGCCTTACTGCGTCCGCCATAAAAATAGCAAAGGCAGAGTACCCGCGTCACTGGCCAAGGGATTGCCAAACGGCGGTTGCAGTGCCGTGATTCCCTTGAGTGCCTTGGTCGATGGGATTATACCTCCAAGGGAAATCCGCAAGCCACCGACTTACCACTCTCGGTAAGGGGGAAGGAAGTTCTCTGTTCGTACCATTTCGCGTGTCCGCGGCATTGGCAATGGAAACCGACTAAGACTGAGACTGCGAACCATCCCAGCAAAACATTGTACCATCAAGCAAGATGGCTTTGGGGTCTGGCTTTCCACTGGCTCCTAGGCTACCATCAGGCAAAACGTATCGATGAACCATCACATATAGATTTCTTGCAAGATCACGGTATCTAATGATTTCGCTTATCGTTCCAGGTGGCAGGGATTTTTCCTGAAGTGCCAACTCACTCAACAGGTAAGAATTATCGACTTCTATTTCTAACTGGTTTTGCAG
Organism: Nitrospirales bacterium; assembly: GCA_022824735.1. Classification (GTDB taxonomy): domain Bacteria; phylum Nitrospirota; class Nitrospiria; order Nitrospirales; family UBA8639; genus Bin75. Next base: position 802 of record JAJDZI010000127.1, on the reverse strand, counting down.
GATTAGTTCAGGATATTGACTCTCATTGAAAAGTTGGCGTAGTCTAGTCGCAGAAACGTATATTCGAGACTGAACTGGTGGTTCCATGGACATATATCTCGAACAGCAAAATCAGCTTTTGATTCGGAAAGCCTTTGAATATTGCTACGATCTTATTTCTTTTCAAGATCTCAAGGACTTTTCCGTGTTCAATGTCACGAACTATTTGGATTCTGATGACCCTACCATTGCCAAATTGATTCGTGAAATTGAAGGGTCTGTGGTTAGAGTTGAAGAGAATCTTTTAAAGGAAAAAGAATTCAAGAGTAATCTCCAGAATTTTCTAAATGGCTTGCCACACAAAGAAGATAAATGGACCGCATCTTTTCAGCCTCTCTCCAATATTCCCATAACTGATTGATTGTATGGTGGGCCCACCAGGACTTGAACCTGGGACCAACTGATTATGAGTCAGCCGCTCTGACCAACTGAGCTATGGGCCCATGTTCGGTTGCGCCTTAAAAGCCTTCGGCGAAACTGCGTAGTTTCTTGCTTCGGCTGGGGTGACGGAGTTTGCGCAAGGCCTTCGCTTCGATCTGCCGGATCCGCTCCCGCGTCACCTCGAAGTCCTGCCCCACTTCTTCCAACGTGTGGTCCGTCGCCTCCCCGATCCCAAACCGTTTCCGCAACACCTTCTCCTCCCGCGCCGTCAACGATTCCAGCGATTTCCCGATGTGCCGCTGCAAGTCATACCGCACCGCCGCCTCCAACGGCGACACCGCCTTCTTATCCTCAATGAAATCCCCCAAATGGCTGTCTTCTT
>JAJDZI010000144.1 GCA_022824735.1 Nitrospirales bacterium | reverse complement strand
TCAGCGGCCCTCGGCGTCTTGATTTCCTTGCCGCGCGGCACCGGCACTCCGAATTGAGCAAACAACTGTTTCGCTTGAAACTCATGAATATTCATGATTCTCCTCTTTATGAAAACCTCCCCCTCACCCCAGCCCTCTCCCTCGCCAAGGAGAGGGAGTTATGGGACACGCCAAACTCTCAAAAACCCAGTTCAAGGCAGGATGTTGAAAAAAGCCGTCCGGCGCGGCCACAGCAAGCGAGAAAGCGAGGCGTATGTTGCAAGTACGTTGAGCCTCCGAGCGCCGCGAGAACAAAGCTGGTGGGTTTTTTCAACATCCTGCTACGGTTGTTCGGTGTAGGCGGGCAGGACAACCGGCGACGTGACCTGGTTCGTGACCCGATGCTGTTTCGCTTCGGTCCGGAACCGCTGTAAATGGTTCAACGTCAACCGGCCATGCGTCATGGTCTTCACACGCTCCGCCACCGTCAACCCTGATCGTTTGCCGAAGACCATCAAATCCAGCAACGAATTGCCCATCAAACGATTGCGTCCGTGCAATCCCCCGGAGGTTTCCCCGGCCACAAAGAGGTTCTTCACGGACGTTTCACCGTTGACGTCGATCTTCACGCCTCCGTTCTGATAGTGCAGCGTCGGATAAATCAGGACCGGGTCTTTGCGGATATCGACGCCATACCTGGCATATTGACGAACCATGGCGGGGAAATGCTTGTCCAATGTGCCTTCGCCATGCTCCGCTTCGAGTAACGGCGTATCCAGCCACACGCCGACGCGACCGGTCGGCATGCGGACGCCGCGACCTTCTTCACATTCACGAATGATGGAGGATGACACCACGTCGCGCGTATCCAACTCGTTCACGAACCGTTCGCCCCTTCCATTGACCAGGTGCCCGCCTTCGGACCGTATGCCTTCGGTCACCAACTGCCCGACGAGTTGCTCCGGATAGACGCCGCCCGACGGATGATATTGAAACGTATCGATCTGGACGAGCGGGGCCCCGATGCGGTAGGCCAAGGCGAGCCCATCGCCCGTAGCGCCGTAATGGTTGCTCGTGGGAAACCCCTGAATGTGCAACCGTCCAATGCCGCCGGTCGCCAGAATCACGGTCTTGGCAGCCGCCACCAGAAATCGTTTGTTGTCCAAATCCTGAAACACGGCTCCGGCGCATGCGCCCTGCTCATCACTCAACAGTTCCACGGCCGCGGCGAATTCCAGGAGTTGAATCTTCTGGTTGAGGACCTCATCCTTGAGCACCCGCATGATCTCGAGACCGGTGTAGTCCGAGCAGGTGAGCAGCCGCGCCTTGGTACTGCCGCCGCCCTTTTTGACGTGGAGGTTGCCGTCATCGTCCCGGTCGAAGAGCACCCCCAGTTCCAGCAACCACTTCGCAATGGACGGCCCTTCTTCGACCATCGTTTTGAGCAACTCATGGTCGTTCTTCATGTGACCGCCCTTGAGCGTATCCAGGAAATGCTGGACCGGGGAATCATCAGGTGCGACGGCAATTTGCATGCCGCCCTGCGCCATGACCGAATTGGAATCCCCCAAGCGCAGCTTTGTCGCCAGCAACACCTTCGCGCCCTGAGCATGCGCGTGAAGCGCCGCGGCACAGCCCGCGCCGCCGCCTCCCACGACGAGGACGTCGGCCTCGTAATGAGGCGTCAGGGAAAGATCACCGGGAACCACGCTATCGCCTTCCAGGACAGAGGCGAGTTCCCGTACCGTCAAGTCGCCTTCATTGGGCCCGAAGGCCACGGAACGGTAGGCGGCTTCCCGATGATCGGGATGAAATTTTTTGATCAGGGTGTCGCGTTCGGCCGGAGAGAGTTTGGGAAAGGTCTGTTGCCGGCGGGCGTCACGGGAGTTATGGACAACGTCGTGCAGGGCTTGAATATCCACGTGTCAGCCGCATCCTCCTACGACTTGATCGTGGCCGAGGTTTGTTGTAATTCGTCATCACTCATCTTCAGGATTCGTTCCCAGTCGTCGGCGTACTGTCCGTCGGCAATAGCTTGGATTCGGTCGAAGAGGCCGGGCGGCTTTTTCATTTCCCGTACGCCATAGGCTCGACTGGCATAGACCCCCACCAGGTTCGGCGCAATATCGGCAATGCACACGGGCACGCACATACCACACATCACGCAGTCCATGAACGTCTCCGACACTGCCTTGAAGTCCCCGAACACGGCTTTCCACACGCCTTCCCGCACGTCGATCTGTTGCGGACAGGCTTCGGTACACGCGTTACAGTTCCGGCACAAGGGCGCTTCGGGATACAACGTGAACAGGTCCTGCTTGGGATTCTCGAGTGCATTCAAATCGTACGTGGCCTTGCGCGCGGGAAACGCCGGGGCAAACGAAAATGACATGCCGTCTTCCACCGCATGCGAACACCCCAGGCAGGTTTTCACTTTCGGATCGTCCTTGGTGCGATAATAGGTCGCGCAGGCTCCGCAAAACCCGCCCAGGCACCCCGCCCCGCGCGTGACTTCATGGCCGGTATACCAGAGGGCCTTCATCAGGGTAATTCCGGCCGGAACCCGGAAGGACTTCCCCGCAATTTCCACCGTGACCATCTGAGGCTGGAGCGCCTCTTCCCGGCTCACGGCTTTTTCCGTATCGAATGAACTTGTCATGTCGGCTTGTTGTACTCATCTGTTCCCCTCACCCTGCCCTCTCCCTCAAGGGGAGAGGGTTCTTTCCTCACTCCCTCTCCCTGGACGGGAGAGGGTTGGGGTGAGGGTGAAAAATCAGGCATTCAAGGCATTCAACGCCGATCCGGCCTGAAACCATTTCACTTGTTGTTCGGTCATGCTGTGATTGGCTTGAATGGTGATCTCCTTGCCGTCCTTTTTATGAATGACCACGGAAACCGGCTTACCGGGAGTCAGCCCGCCAAGGCCCGTCACGCTGACTCGGTCTTCCTGTTCGATTTGCTCATAATTCGCGGGGTCCGCAAACGTCATGGGCAGAATGCCCTGCTTCTTCAAATTCGTTTCATGGATGCGGGCAAAGCTCTTGGTGAGTACGGCTTTCACGCCCAGGAAACGCGGAGACATGGCCGCGTGTTCCCGGCTGCTGCCTTCGCCGTAATTCTCATCCCCGACCACAAAGGATCCAATGCCCTTGCCTTTGTAATCGCGTGCGACCTGTGCCAGGGTGAGACCGGATTCGCCGGTCAACACGTTGTTGCCCTTTCCCGCTTCACTCGAAAACGCATTGTTCGCACCCAGGAACATGTTGTCACTGATTTTGTCCAAATGTCCCCGAAATTTGAGCCAGGGTCCCGCAGGTGAAATGTGATCCGTCGTGGTTTTTCCCTTGGTCTTGATCAGCAACGGCAACTTGTCGAAATCCTTGCCGTCCCACTTGGGGAAGGGCTGCAACAGTTGCAGCCGCTCGCTGTTCGGAGGCAGGTCCACGGCCAACCCGTCGCCGTTCTCAGCCGGAGGAATGAAGCCCTCTTCACCCTTGGCAAAACCCTGGGACGGCAACTCATCCCCTTGCGGCGGATCGAGTTTTATGTGCTTGCCATCCGGGGTGGAAATGGTGTCTTCTAAAGGATTGAATCCCAGGTTGCCCGTCAGGGCATACGCAGCCACCAACTCCGGGCTTGCGAGGAAAGACAAGGTGTCGGCGATCCCGTCGTTGCGACCGGGGAAGTTCCGGTTGAAGGAACTCACGATCGAATCGGATTTACCTTTGACGCCGTCGGCCCGTTTCCACTGCCCGATACACGGGCCACAGGCGTTCGCCAACACGGTGGCGCCCAACTCTTCGAACGTCTCCAGAAAGCCATCGCGCTTCATGGTATGAAAGATCCGTTCCGAGCCCGGCGACACCAGGAACGCCGTCTTGGCTTTCAACCCGGCTTTTAACCCTTGTTGGGCAATATGGGCGGCCCGGCTGATATCCTCATACGAGGAGTTCGTGCAACTGCCCAGCAAGGTCGCTTTCAACTCCACGGGATACCCCTTCTCCTTGGCCTCGGCCTCCAATGCGGAGATGGGACGGGCCAGGTCCGGGGAATGCGGTCCCACGACGTGCGGTTCCATGGTCGAGAGATCGATTTCCAGGATCTCGTCAAAATAGTTTTCCGGCGACTCATACACTTCGGGGTCGGCCGTCAACATCGATTGGTTCGCTTCCGCCAAGTCGGCGATCTCCTGGCGCTCCGTGATGTTGAGATAGTCCACCATCTTTTGGTCGAAGGGAAAGATCGACGTGGTCGCCCCGAGTTCGGCGCCCATGTTGGTGATCGTGCCCTTACCCGTGGCACTGATCGTTTCCGCGCCGGGACCAAAGTATTCGACGATCTTGTTGGTGCCGCCTTTGACCGTCAGCTTGCCGCAAATATACAGGATCACGTCCTTGGGCGAAGCCCAGCCGTTCAATTTGCCGGTGAGCTTGACGCCGATCAGCTTGGGATGCAGCACTTCCCACGGCAACCCGGCCATGACTTCTCCCGCGTCGGCGCCGCCGACCCCGATCGCCAGCATGCCCAACCCGCCGCCGTTCGGGGTATGGGAATCAGTTCCGATGATCAACCCACCCGGGAAGGCGTAATTCTCCAACACCACCTGATGGATGATGCCCGCGCCCGGTTTCCAGAACCCGATACCGTATTTCTTGGCGGCCGATTCCAGAAAGTTGTACACCTCCCGGTTTTCATCGCAGGCGCGAAGCAAGTCCTTGGACGATCCCATTTCCGCGCGAATCAGGTGGTCACAATGAATGGTGCTGGGCACCGCGGCTTTTTTCTTGCCGGCCTGGATGAACTGCAACATGGCCATCTGGGCCGTGGCATCCTGCATGGCCACGCGATCAGGACGAAGCGCCAACATGGCTTTCCCCCGGTCCCAGACCTGGGTTTCGAGGTTATCCGCGTGGGACACCAGAATTTTTTCGGCAAGGGTCAACCCGCGACCGAACTGCTTTCTCGCCGCATCGACGGCCCCGGGCATTTTGGCATACAACGTTTTGACAAGCTCTATCGACATAGGACGTTCTCCGCATGGCTTCCGGGTCCCAATCCCATTTGCGCACCGGGACCAGGGAAACCGTCAATGTTGTTATTGAAGTGGCGGCACTTCCCGGCGCGCGGGCGCCGCGTAGTTCACCAGGTAGTTGAACAACCGGATCAGCCGGCTGCCCTGACGTTTCTGATCGGCCCAATGCCCGATCAACCCGATGGTCCTGGACAGGACGAAGAACCCGTTCAGGCTGTCCACCGGGAATCCGAGGTCAACGAGAACCGCGGCCATGGTCCCATCAACGTTCAGGATCAGGTTATCCTTCTTCGCCGCCGTGATCTTTTCGACTTCCAGGGCAAAGTCCAGGTGCGGCGTGGCCAAGTCCAGACTTTTCACGTATCCCACCAGTTCCTTGACGCGCTTATCCGGGTTCCGCAGGCTTTTCACCCGATGCCCGATTCCCGGCACCGGACCCACGTTTTTCTTCATGTGGGCCAGAAACTCGTCCACGGACATGTTGTTGTCGATGGCATAGCTGAAGTACCGGCCCGCATCGGTCACGGCGCCGCCGAATCGCGGACCGATCATGATCAACCCGGCTGCAACGGCTTGCGACAACCCGATACCGGCACAGGCTCCGATAATGGTGGTCAACGCTCCACTGACGCACGGACCGTGATCGGCTGACAGGATGATGATTCGCCTGATGATTTCGGCCTCCTGCTTGGAGACCAGCCGCTTGTCCCACAGGAGCCCGATGATATGAGGAATATCGTAGCCTTTGTTGATAAGTTCGGACGCCGGATACCCTTCGTACAAGGGCTCGTCGCCCCGGTCGTCGCTGATGGTGGACTTGATCAGGGGGGCAACCAGGATATCGCCGTCTTTCATGCCCTGTTCCACGGTCCGGGGAAGCTTGGGTTGTTCCGCTTCACTGAGTTCGGGAATCGGCTTGACTTCACCGGACTTCACCAGCTCTTCATACGTTTCCTTGATCGCCGGCCCCAAGGCGCCGAAGGTCTCCGGAACGAGAGCCCCGGCCTTCTTCAAGGCCTCCGCCTTGGCCCGGGCCGACCCTTCACCCTGAAGCCCCTCCTTGGCCCCGGCGTGCCCGAATTTCATGCCCTTGGGCAGACTTTCCTGGCAAAAACCGGATACCACTGACAAGAGCTTAACCCGGCGTTTCTTCGCGCCGTACCATTCCGCAGCCCGTTCCTCCAAGTCACCGCCCATCTCGCCGACAATGACCACGGCCTTGGTCTGCGGATCGTTTTCGAACATCTCGAGGTACGTCACGTAATCCGTTCCCGGGTAGGCGTCCCCGCCGATGCCGATGGCGGTCGTGATGCCGTCGGCAAACTGCGAGCAAATCCAGATGATTTCATTCGACAGGCCACCGGATTTCGTAATCACCCCGAATGAGCCGGGGCGATAAAGTTTGCAGGCCACCAGGTTATCGAACGCGCCGCCGATCACCCCCAAGCGGCATTCGCCGGCCGACATGACGCCGATGGATGAAGGTCCGTTGAACACTTTTCCGAGTTTCCGCGCGTACGCCCCGAGCAATTTGGAGTCTTTTTCGGGCAAGCCTTCCGTGATCATGGACACCACCTGAATGCCGGAATCGTCCAAGGCTTCCTTGGCGCCGGCATAGGCGCGGTCCGCGCCGACATAGACCAGGCTGGTGTTGATTTCCGGATGGTTTGCGGTGGCTTCGGCGACGGTTTTGTAGACCGGTATCGTGAGGAGCCGATTCCCGCAGATGACTTCATTGGTCTTCCCGGCATCCGGAGGATACACGAACGCCGAAACGTTTAAAGGCTGCTGAATCATGTGACGGAACTCACCCATTCGCCGGGCCGCGTTCACCCCGGCTACCCCGCCCTGGATCACAACATGCGTCTCTTTCGTTGCCAAAATACTCATCGAACTCTCCTGCGTCTCAATATGTTTTATAAAGCCTACAGTTTCCCTTTTGTCCTTCTCGTATGTGTTCGCTTATTCATTGCCACCCGCCTTACCCCTCCTTTGTAAGGAGGGGTACAGGGGAGGTAGAGACTGCGGTCAGTTGGCTCTCTACCCCTCCTAACCTCCCCTTACAAAGGGGAGGAAAAGACGGCTCTTCTTTCCCATCATTTCTTGGCCAAGGCCATGTCCACGATGTCCGTCAACGGGGTCCGGCGATCAAATACTTCGATCTGAAAACCTTCCTCCTTCAACGCATTCATCGCCGCCAGCCCTTGTTTTTCGTTGGGCCCTCCCCGTCGCACCCAAATCCGCACGCCGTCCAGCTTCCCTTCAGCTTTGGCTTTACGAAACGCATTGATGATGCCGCCGAACGTCTTCTTGACGTCGGTGAAATTGGCGATGGCCCCGCCGACGATAATGTTCTTGATGCCGGGAAGGGAACAGACCTTGTCGGTCAGGACTTCGACGGCCCAGTCAGGCGGATCACCGGAATATTCGGCGTAATTGGCCAACTTGCCGCCACGGGCGACAACCGCGTCCGAGTAGTACACGCTGGCCCCGCCGCCCGCCGGCAGCATTGCCGTGTCGCCGCCCGGAATCTCGATCAGCTTCACCGACCCTTTCACCTTCGAATCCACGGCCATGACCTCTTCTTCGTTCTCGGTATAGGCCCGGCCGAATTCCGCGGCAAACGGAAACGTCCAGTCCGGATGACGAAACTTGGCGTCGCCGTCCAACAAGGTCACGGCATCGAGCGCAACCAATTCGCCCGCGGCGTTGCGGACCACGGGGTTGATCTCCAAGTATTGTGCATCCTCATTGTCGAAACACAGAAACAGCTTCCTGGCGAAGTCGGCGACTTTGGCAATCAGGTCACCGGTAAATCCGGCTTCTTTCGCAAGAGCCTCAAGCGCCGCGTCGGTCGGAGCATCACCCACAACGACGGAGCAGCGTTTCACGCGGTCCCAATTCGACTCGACTTCAACCCCGCCGCAATTGGCAACCATCACGTCCGCCCCATCGCGGGTCGATTTCACGGCCACGTAGTATTCCTCGCCGTGGTCAACCGCTTCGGACACGATCACCTCACGAATGGTCAACGTGCCGACGGTCCGGCCAAGCATTTCTTGCGCCGCGGCCTTGGCCCCATTGAGATCCAGGCCCACCTTCACGAGGCCGAGTTTAAAGCGTGACCCCAAGGCCTCATGGGCTTTGACCACTAACGAACTCGTGTTCAGCCACTCATTCGCCTGCGCCAACTGTTCCAGTTCTTCCGAAGAACCAACCACGGCATAATTCGGGGTTTGCAGACCCCACTTTCTCAGCAAGCCCATTCCCGGGCCTTCAAGGACTTTTGCCATAGTTCAACCCCTGTTAGTCTTGAGGAACCTCTGATCCCCGATTAAGAACGTCGAGGACATGTTTACTGCACTATCGGGCGCAGGGCTGCGTTGTGTCCTCGCTCAACCCTCACCTATCTCAATGATAAGTTTCGGGTTTCGCTCCGGGACGCCTTGCCCTGCATCCCCCTATCACAGTCAATCAGAGGTTCCTTGAATAATAGATGGAGATCAGGACACCAAACGGGGCATTGTAAAGAGAATGACCTCCGGTCGCAATCAACCGAAAGGCCCATATCGGGGAGTCACGAAAGACCCAGTAGAGGATGGCCCGCAGTTTTCTCGAGCACAAATCACTAAAACACTTCCCGCCACGTCCTCACCCGAGTCGGCACCGCGAGCAGTGCGGCTTGAAGCCGGCAACTGTCGTACTGGACGTTGGCAGGTCCAGCCTGATCGACCCGGCCGGCCCAAACCCCTCCGCGAATCACAATGCCGCTGCCTTGGCCGTTGAGAAATAACGTGCCGGTCACCAGGATCATACCATCCCAATGGACTTCACCTGCCAACGTGGCGTTTCCCTCCACCAGGAGGATACCGAATCCTCTGGTTTGCCGAATGAGGATTCCTTGCGGTTGTGCAAAGGAGCCGCCCTTGGCATAAAACGTCACGGGGACCGACGCCGTTCCCAATTGTTGATTCATTTGAGCTGCGTTCAATACCGTCGCGTCCGTATTCAGTGCAACGAGGACGTGGGCGGGGTCCGGAACAAAGGAACTGTGCCGGGGATTCGCGGGATTGCCGTTGAACTGAACGGCGGGAGCACTCGTGAGATTCCCGCCATACACCACCGGCGGCAAGCTCCCGACCACGCCACAAGCGTCATGGCCATTGATCCCGACGGACGAACCTGCGAGCCTGACGTCTCCGAACGCATGGAGCGCCCCGAGCTGGTTCGGACCCGGAGGATGCACCACTTCTTCCTCCAGAACGACGGTACCCCCGGTGCTGGCTCCATGCGCGATGATTTTCTCGATGGGCAACCACGGTGCAGGGACATTTGTCGTGAAGGAAACCGGATCGCGACTTGTGGCTGAGGGGTATCCGAAGTAAACGACGTTCCCCCGGTTGCTTCTGTTATGGCGAGCGTGGCTGCCGTCAAGGTCAACGTAATGAGGCGTGGCCGGATGATGCCCTGCCCGTTCGGCATCATATTCGGTCTTATGCCGAATCTTCACCCAGTACGGCAGGCCGGTCTGCACGCTGTTCGGCTGGACCACCGTATTGGTTGGATTGCCCGGAACAGGAATCAGGTTGGTCTCATGCGAAGCATATTCAGGATCGACGGACGGCGTCCAATCAGCAGATTCCAGGACGTAGGCCGTCCATAACGGATTCGGCAGGACTGCCGGGTCCCGGATGAAGGCCACCTCAGCCCCCAAGGTCTTCCGCAAACGCGACCGGGCTTCCGCCAATCCGGCCTCGGCGGCATACAATTCCTGAACCGCTTGCTTGTGGTTCCCGCTGATCCGGATTTCCGTCGAGGTGGTCTGCAAGACCGTGACCGTCACGAGACTCGCAACAGCCATCAGCAACAGGACCGCCACCAGCGCAAAACCGGAGTTGACGTTCGAACCTGCGCGCATCGTTCGATTTCGGCCATGGCCGATGTAAGGCTGAACTCCTGTGACACTGATACCCCAAAAACCTCGAATCCGTCATTCTGAACCGAAGGCGCTTGATTACCTGGTTCTTTTATAATGCAGGAAGTTGGCGGTGGTGTCGGGACGCTTGATAAATGTAGGCTTTTTGTTCATTCGGGCAAACGTTATTTCGAACCAATCGACTGACGGTGGATTCCAAGTTCAAAAGATACCCAAATTCATAGTCCTCGTAGTCCATTTCCTTTCGTGTTGCCCGCGTCTTAAGCAATTCCGCAATCTCGTCGATACTCAGGTTGCCGGTTAAATCCAGATAGTGTCGTTCAGCCAGTTCCTTGAATCTTCCAAAATAGATATTCACTCCGAATTCAATAGGCGAGAGCCCCTGAAAAACAGAAGCTTGATGCCGGGCCCACAACTCGTGCTGAGTAGCCTGGTGCGCCGGTAGACGATCATGTGAGACGTATCCGAAATGGTGGTGCGCCATATGATCATTTTCACCAAATGAGTCGTGATCGTCCCCCCGCCCTCCCCCGACGATCGTACTTGAGCAAATGCACGGGATGAATGTCCCGTCAGCATCACACTCGAGAAAACCATGAAAACCTACGTTGATGACGACCATAAAAAAACTCATGGCAAAGAGACTCTGGAAATAAATAAAAAACAGGAATACACCGATCGATGCCGGATGACCGCCTGCCGCCCATAGCCAAACGGCTATCGCGGAAGGAAGGATCAGCCAGTAAATAATCATACCCTTGCGAAGTTGACAATAGGCCTTGTCCGCTACCGGAATATGTCTCTGCTTTCCAAATTCGCGAAGACCTCCCCAACCCGTCATATAGACGAAAATACGCCATTGATAGAGCAGAACGTCACCGAACCTGGTTCGGTCGATGTCCCACATGTAGATGGGATCACCTTTACCGCCGTTCAGTTTGTGATGTAACAGAACATGTGCCGTCGAAAAGTTGTACGGGACATTGCCGTAAAAAGGCCCGATCCAATTCTCAAAAAAATTTCCTATGTGTTTGCGAATCCAGGGTCGATACAGACAGCCTCCGGCTGCGTGACCCTCACGGTGCGCAAACGTATAGGCGGCACCCATGCCCCGACCACCGAAACCGACCCACCAGAAAAAATACATTGCGATAAGCCACCAGGGTAGCGAGCCGAAGGAAATCTGCCAGGAGAACACAACGGTTAACGAAATCAGGAAGCCCGCCGAAAAAAATACGGCAGTGGCAAAATAATCGACAAGAAACTGCTCACGATAGACGTATCGGAACGCAAATGTACGGAGCCGGGCAGACTGGTCAATCAGGTTATAAATCGGGTGGATCAACCGACGTAAAAACGATTCATAAGCCCACCCCTGAAGAAAAATCGGCACAGCCCAAAAGACCAGAAAGTTCATGGTCAATACAAACCCAAGGGTCTTTCGTGCTGCGATGACGAGGTGTTTGTGTTTTTGACTCCACGAAAGAGTATCGGAGAGCATGGCTTTTTTACTTCTCTACTTACTTTAGGAACCCCTGATCCCCGATTAAGAACGTCGAGGACATGTTTACTGCACTATCGGGCGCAGGGCTGCGTTGTGTCCTCGCTCAACCCTCACCTATCTCTCTGATAAGCCTCGGGTTTCGCTCCGGGACGCCTTGCCCTGCATCCCGCTATCACAATAACTCAGAGGTTCCTTTACAGGCAAAAACGACCGGCGATAACTGAGGGCAGGGACAACGTTGCCAATCACGTCTCGCAGAACGTCTCGGAAGAAATATCGATTGAGATTCTTTCGGATACGCGGGTTTGCTTCAGCTTGTGCGAGCGCATCGGCACAATGGCGGCCAGAGTAGATGGCATTCGTGATCCCGGTATAGCAATCACACTGAAGCACCCCCGCCGCATCCCCGATCACGTGACAGCTTCCATCAGGTGTCGTCATCGGATGATTAGCGAACGCTCGAATCATCCCACCGCTCACGTGGTGTTGCTTGGGGTCAAAGTCTCGCGCCAGGTACCCTTTCGAACGGATGAAGTCCACAAACTCGTCGAAGAGTATATCTTTCTTTTTCAACTCCGGTTGTCTCGACAATTGCGCCGTGCCTATGTGAAGCCTCCCGTCACCGATGATGTACGTCCATCCGAATACCCCGGTGCCCATGAAGTTAAAATAGCTGACGTAAGATGGGCCGCGGTATTCCTGTTCAGGTACTTCTGCTTCCGTAAGAAGCGTCCTTTGACCGGGCCATGAATTCGTGTTGTTAAAAAATCGTCGATAGACGGGGCAGAAGGTGCCCGCAGCGCCGACAAGAAACGGCGCGGTATGGATCTCATTCCCGACGCGAACGGCATATTGCTTGTTGTCGAACTCAATATCTTCGGGTCGCACAGTACGATCTCGAATGACGATACAACCAGCCTGACGTGCCAGTGACAACAACCAATTGTCAAATTCATCTCGATTGGGCAAATAGACGTATCGATTCAGTTTGTCCACAACAACCTTGAACATCGTCGTCAATTCTTTGCCGTTATTGAATGTTTGGAATACGGAAGCGTTGGGTGAGCGCATTGGGTACGGGTATTCGTGGGGCGAGAGTTCGAGTATGGGCCAAGTATGATCGAAGATTCCCGCGCTGGTCCTCTTCACGTGACCCTTGCCGGTTCGTTCAATCACGGCCACGTTCAGACCGTGCTTTCTCGCGAATCGGGCGCAAGTAGACCCTGCGGGTCCACCACCGATAATCAACACGTCATGTTCGCGTCGTGAATCCATGAATGCCA
>JAJDZI010000061.1 GCA_022824735.1 Nitrospirales bacterium | reverse complement strand
CCCCTCGCCCCTTTGTGGGAGAGGGCTGGGGTGAGGGGGAAAATTGTCAACAAATTGCTGAACACATACAAGAATGACAGAAGGAAAAAGCAAGGATGACAGGGAGGAAAGATGTGCGAGAGATGCCGGGAAAGAATGGATCGAGCGCGTCGGTGGAGGGAACGCCCGGATGTACCCCGTGAACCAGAGTCATCCGGGCATGTTGTGACCTGCCTGAGCTATTTTACGTCTATGCTCATAATGACGAATGGCTTATTCAGTTGGCTGCCTTGGTGAGGCTCCACATAGGTCCCATCATAGTAATACCATTGGAGTGGCTTCATCTTTCCCAATTCACCGGGGTGACGAGGAAGTTTCGTGACGTCCATGCCGCTCTCGATAAACTGGGCAGGATTGATGAAATACACGACGTCCTCATGTGTTTGTTCGGGTGTTTGCGAAAAATGGACCATATTGTGTTTGGTCACCGTCTCCAGCATGCACATTTCGCCACTGGCCTTGGTGGCATCAATGGGCACCATCTTTGACCCGGGAGCAATCATATTCGCAATCGCATTAATCTCCTTACGGGCTTTTCCTTCCAACTTCAACACCGGCGCAAAGGCTTCGTTGGCGTCATGCTGCGAGGCATCGGCACGAACGACGGATGGGACGGCCACCAGGATCGAACCGCAGACGCCAAGAATTCCAATGACGAGAGACATGGACCGCCAAGACTTCCTCATCCCTTCTACCGGAAAACCGGATTTGTGCTTTGTGTCTTTCATGATTGATGTTCCTCCGTTATAGATTGGCAAGCAAGCGCGTTCCTTGGACAACCAAGCATGCGAAAGGGTACATCCCACGATGAGGCCAGGTCAATACACGTGGAACGAACATCGCCATATCCGCGCCTAAGCTGCCGATCAATGACGCCAGACGCTACCGTCTTGTGAAGGACGGAAGAATGGTTTACGTGCCGCCAAAGGCGCGGACGTACAGGAGAACGTGCCACGCTTCTTCTTCCGTCAAGACGAGCGGAATGAACGAGGCCATATCCGTGCCCGGACTGCCGTTTTTCAAAATCCAGAACAGTTCGCCATCGGTCCGCGCGGCCTGCCACGCCTTATCCGTGAAATTTCTCGGAAGTTTCCCTCGCAGCCCCGGAATGTTTCCCAACCCCTTGCCGTCCCGTCCATGACACGTCACACAAAACCCCTTGCCATGAAAGATTGCCTTGCCGCGTTCAAGACGTTCGGGAGTTTCGAGAAACGGATTCTGCCACGTTCGGGCTTCTTCGATCCGGTCAGGCGGCACACGCGGCTTGAGCACCGCAGGGTCCCCTCCCCAGGCCATTGACCCTCCCAGCAGGAACACGGCGAAGACGCAACCCACCCCTCGTTTGTGTATCAACGACATCAGACTTCTCCTTCTCGTGAAGAAACGACGGCGGGAAAGGGCCGGTGCGGGCAGTCAGACGCTCCCGCACCGGCACAATGCGTTACTCGGTTCGGAACGTGTGACCGACCGAATTCGGAATCGTGACCGTCCCATCAGGGACTTTCTGGCCTTCTTGCCAGAGATGATAGATGATACCATCTGTTTGGGCGGCGACGGCGGCAATTTCCGCGACCTTATCTTTATCCTCAATGTCCAGAATGTGTACGCGACCGGTGGCGATTTCTACCTCGTGGTCATGGAAGTTTCTGTTCCATTTGATGAGCGGAACTTCCTTACGGGCCAGCTCCTTGGCCACGAAGTATTCCACCGCCACCAGGGGTGCCTTGGGGTCGGTGGAGGGAAAAAGCAGGCATTGGAGTATTTGATCGGAGATGCCCTTGCAATAGTGATGGAACGGACCACCAACCTTTCCATCAGCCATCATGTGCGGGGCCTGGACGTGCAGGTCGAAGCCATCGGCCGGACCACCATCGCTCATGGCCGGAGTCACCATCAATACAATAAACAGACAACTGACAAGCGCCATGAAACTCATCGAGCGAATCGAATACGACATTATCCACCTCCTTGCGGTTAATCCTTGTGGCTAAATAAATAACGCTCCACTCCATACAAAGAAGTAAAACAACCATTCATCTGCCAAAACATACTGTTGATTTGAAAATGTACCAATGATCATCAGGAATGTCACCAAAATTCATCGGTTCATATCATTGGTTCATATCATTGGTTCATATGTATGTAGAGCAAGACTTGTGCCAGCTTTCAATTTCGTGCCGGCAAAAAAATATCGCGCTATTTCAACAGGTTGTGAATTGGTTCAATGGGAGGAACACAAGAAGGGGTATGACGTTAACGCCATGGTGTTAACCTGATAAGTTAGCGTTAAGGAGCTTGTTAGCGGTCTTGGGAGGATATTTCAGGAGTAGAGAATTTTTGCAGCTTTTTCCACAGCGTCACGCGACTGTATCCCAATAATTTGGCCGCTTTGGTTTTGCTGCCACGGGTCTTTCGCAGGGCATCAAGTATCCGGTCGCGCTCCGCCTGTTGCTCCGGAGTCAGAGGATCCGCGATTGACGATTTTGAAACAGAGGACGCGGACGCACGAATCTCCGGAGGCAAATCGAGGGCGGTCAAACAGCCCCCTTCAGCCGTCACAAACGCATGATCAACGGCATTGCGTAACTCACGAACGTTCCCCGGCCACGCATATTTCAGCATCTGTTGCATCGCATCCTGCGCAATATCGTGAATAGCACGGGGACAGACTTTTGACCCTTCGGCCACAAAGTGACTGACCAACAAGGGCAAGTCTTCACGTCGTTCCCTGAGGGGCGGAAGAGGAATTTCAAAAACTCGAATGCGATAAAAGAAATCTTCCCGTATGGCCCCCGTGGTCAGTAAATGCTTGAGATTTTTATTCGTCGCCGTGATGAAGCGCACGTCGACCTTCACGGATTGTTCATCGCCGACGCGCCGAACCTCGCTCTCCTGCAAGACCCGAAGCAGTTTGAGCTGAAGCAAAGGACTCGTATCGCCGATTTCATCCAGAAACAGGGTGCCGCCTTCAGCCGCTTGGAAGACACCGGTTTTATCACGGATCGCCCCCGTAAAAGCCCCTTTCACGTGACCGAACAACTCGCTTTCGATCAAGGTCTCCGGAATGGCCGAACAATTGATTGCAAAAAACGGCTTGTCTTTTCTGCCACTGAGGGCATGAATGGCCCGGGCTGCCAATTCCTTTCCCGTTCCCGACTCCCCGGTCAGCAGGACGGGCACGTCGCCTTGCGCGGCCAAGCGCACGCGCCGAAAGACTTCCTGCATGACGCCGCTACGCCCGATCATTTGCTGAAATGAATCCCTGGACCGGGCCTGTTCTTCGAGAACCTGGATTTTTTCTTTGGCTAGAATAAAGGAGGTGAGATCCGTGAACGTTCCGACGGCGCCGATGACCGCACCGCGTTCACCGCGGAGGACGGACACGTTTCCATAGAGATACAACTCCCGGCCGTCCTTTGCCGATACCTTACATTCCTGGTTGCAAATGCCCCATGGATAGGGCGTCGGATTCTCCAAGAACTCGGTGAGTTTGTAGAACCCTTTACAGTTTTTCCCTTCAAGAATGTGGCAGGATTTCCCGATGACTTCATCGCTGGAATAGCCGGTAATCCGCGCCGCGCCCGCGCTCCACGAGACAATATGACCCTGGGCATTCACGGTAAAGACGCCATCGCCCATGGCATCGACCATGGCGCCGAGGACGTCCGGATTTTTCCGAAAATCAAGCTGGAAGTCTTCTTCTGGCAATGGCTGGGGAATCTCGCCTGGACGTACTCGTTCAAGGAACCGCTGATTTAATTGGCCTTCACCAACGACTGAAACTTCGGATCCATGTCCACGAACCCTTTCAAGGTATCGTTTTGCAGGAGAAAGGTCCAGGACTGGGGCGTGGCTCCCGGAATCTGCTGATACCAGCGCCGCGCTTCCTTCAACAGCGTGAACATCGCCTCATCGTCACGCTTGGGACGAAACACCAGACTGTAGGCCTTGGCATAGGCTGCGGAGAACTTGATCAAGGGATCAGAGGACAACGTAAAGGCCTCATCGGCGTCTTTGTACCCTTGGACAATATCCGGGTCGTCAAAGAAACGATTCCACGCGACCTTGCTGATTCGTGACCAGGCAATGGACATCAACACCCTGGCCCGCATGTCCGCCTGATCCGCCGGTAATTCCGAGAGCAACTGCTGGGGAGTCATGATCGCCGACTCCTGATCGTTTGTCCATCGATAGGCCATCACCAGTTTCAAGCGCGTTTCGAAATCTCCGGGCTGTAAATCCACCAGGGTTTCCATCGCGGGAATCAAGCGATACAGGTAATCGGCCGGGGTTGGTTCGGTTTTGCCGCCCATTTCCATCTCAAGGGAAATGTCCATCCGGTCGGTGGTCGACTGGACCGTCCAATAGAGGGCGTTAAACGCCTGGTACAGGGGACCGCTTTCTAACTGCACGCCATGCGTCCGCGCGCCAAAATCCAACAAACCGTCATACAATTCGGCGGTAATCGCTTGCAGCCCTTCCAGGTGCGAGGGGTTCACAACCAAAATCCGGTTGAGCATGGAGATCCGTTCCCGGCGCGTCGGCAACGTTTTCACCCGCTCCAGCGCGGCGGTGAATGACGCTTGGGATTCATTCGCATTCCAATATTCCGTGGACCGCTGCTCAAACCCGCCCGCGTCCACGAGAAACGGGATCGGCGTCCCCATGGAAGAGGTCATCGGGATATTGAGGACGGCGGTATCCGCGGGAAACCCATGCTGTTGCAGCCCCGACAACACAACCCACTTCACCGTCACGGCTTTGACCGGGTGGACCGGCTTTTTATAGGGCACGACCCAATCCTGTTGACCCGGAGCGTTCGCGGCCGGTGACGTCATCGGGTCAAGATAGGCAACGCGGACCCGAACCAGGGTCGTGGGCACGGCCACCATGTGGTCGGAGCCCGGAACCTGAAAGGACGCATGGGGAAGCGGGCCGGTCCCAATCACCTCCAGGGCGAACCCGGGCGCCCCGGACATATCACCGATCTCGGGCATGACAAAAAAGGACGGGGCTCGCTGATGCGCTTGGGTTTCCGCAATTTCGAACCGCTTGAAATCGTGGAAATTCACCAGCTTGCCGACGCCGGGCCACAACTCGTCCAGCGCCAGGTCACGGCTTTGGACCACCTCCGCGTGCGCCTGAGCCAGCCGGTCCCAACACCAGGAATAGACCGGGTCCGATTCAGGCAAAAACTGCCCGTTCTCCAAGGCTCCGGCTTCCACCATTTTCAACAGACAGATAAAATCGTTTTGCGTCACCCGGGTCGAATCCCGGTCGGCCACTGCCTGGGCATAGGTCAGGACCGCCTGTACGGCCGCCTCGTCCTGCCCGGCCGGAGCGGGCTCCGCAGCGCCGGAAACATTGGCCGTCCCGAACACGACCAGCCCCAAAATAAGGCCCCCAAGGCCAAGACCACGTCGTTTCCATACTTGCGATTGGTTTCGGCCATACGCGGGAGTCCGGCGGCCATATCGATCATCAACCTTTTTATACATCATGAGCACTTCTCCTCTTTACAATACAGAAATGTCAGCACAGCCAATTTAGGAACCTCTGGTGTATTCAGTGTAACAAAGTCCCGGAACTCCTCACAAATAGATGGTTCAGGAACCCCTGATTTTTGCGCCCGACAACCGCATAATGATCTCCCATTCGCTTTTGCGGACGGGTTGAACCGAGAGACGGGAGCCCTTGCGAAGCAATTCCATGTTTTCCAGACCTTTCACGCCCCTGAGGCTTTCCAGGGAACATGGCGCATGCAGCACCTGCTTCAACCGGACGTCGATCATCACCCATCGTGGATTCTGTTCCGAACTTTTGTCGTCGAAATACCGGCTCCCGGGTTGCCATGCGTAATGATCGGGATATGCGGCCTTGACAACCTCGACAATGCCCACGATCGCCGGAGGATCGGCGTTGCTATGATAAAAAAACGCCAGGTCGCTGACGGACATGGATCGCAGAAAATTACGGGCCTGATAATTTCTCACGCCTTCCCAGCACGTCGTCCGTTTGGGCGAACGCGCCAGGTCCTCAATGGAAAACGCCGAAGGTTCCGATTTGAGCAACCAGTAAGCAAGCATCGTTTGGGCCGGTTTTCTTTTCGGTCATTCTCGACATCCGTAATCGAGAATCCAGAGTCTTCGTTTTTGGTAAATCCTATCCTGTTCGACAATGCCCCTTCAACGGGCTTCCGGTGACGAATCCGCTTCCGAACGTCCTGCGATGCTTGTCGAATCGCTGAGAACGTGCTATTTCCCCTTGCGACGCACGGAGATCGCCCGATGAACACGATGTTGACAGCCTATGACGAACTGACCGCCCTGGTTCCCCCTGGGGCCCTGATTGCCATCACCATCGCCTCGGTCGTGATGTTTTTCGGGACCATCCTGCTCATTCCCATCATCATCATCCGCCTGCCCGTGGATTACTTTATGCACGATGAAGAACACGTATGGCTGGAAGGATATCATCCGGTCTTGCGCTACGCGGGGTTGATGATCAAGAACTCGGTCGGCCTGGTGTTTCTCCTGGCGGGGATTGCCATGCTGGTTCTCCCGGGTCAAGGTTTACTCACCATGGTCATTGGAGTATCCTTGCTCGATTTTCCCGGCAAACGCGCGATTGAACATCGACTGCTCACAAAACCCGTGGTGTTCAACGCCATGAACGCCATTCGACAGAAGTTCGATAAACCCCCGTTTTCACAGCCGTGAAGACCTTGAAAACGATCGCGTGGATTCTTGTCTCCCTCCTGTGCGCCGTGTCTTTCGGCTTTGTCACCGGCTTGCTGAATCCCGGCGAGAAGGTCAACGGGCTCTGGTTGGTGACGGCTGCCGGATGCTTTTACGTGCTCGCCTACCGGTTTTACGGAGGATTTTTAGGCCGGCGCGTCATGCAACTGGATGATGAACGCAGCACCCCGGCCTGTAGACTGGAAGACGGCACCAATTACTATCCCGCAAACAAATACGTGCTCTTCGGGCACCATTTCGCGGCCATTGCCGGCGCCGGGCCGCTGTTGGGGCCGGTATTGGCGGCCCAGTTCGGGTTCCTACCGGGTTTTCTCTGGATCGTGATCGGGGCCGTGGTCGCGGGCGCGGTTCAGGATTTCGTCATCCTGGTCGGGTCCCTGCGTCGCAACGGCCGCTCCCTTCCGGAAATCGCACGCGCGGAGATCGGATGGATCACCGGGACGGCTACGGCCGTGGCCGTGCTGTTCATCGTGATCGTGGCCCTGGCCGGTCTGGGCCTGGCCGTGGTCAACGCGCTTGTGGCCAATCCCTGGGGCACGTTTACGATCGCCATGACGATCCCGATCGCCTTTCTCATGGGCTGGTACCATCACCACGTACGACCCGGGCGCGTGGGAGAAATGTCCCTGATGGGCATCATCCTGCTTGTCTTGTCCGTGGCCCTGGGGAAAATGGTGGCACAGTCGGATCTGGCGATCTGGTTTACCCACGACCGGACCACCCTGGTCTGGCTGTTGGCCGGATACGGATTTCTGGCTTCGGTCCTGCCGATGTGGATGCTGTTGGTGCCGAGGGATTACCTCTCGACGTTTATGAAGCTCGGGGTCATCGGGCTGCTGGCCATCGGCGTGATCATCCTGGCGCCCGACCTGCACATGCCCAAGGTCACCGGGTTCATTGCCGGTGGAGGCCCGATCATCCCCGGCCCCCTGTTTCCGTTCCTGTTCATTACCATTGCCTGCGGTGCCATCTCGGGCTTCCATTCGCTCGTGTCATCGGGCACTACCCCGAAGATGATCGCCCGCGAATCGCAGGCCATGGTGGGCTATGGCGCCATGCTGCTGGAAAGCTTTGTGGGCGTGGTGGCGCTGATCTCGGCGTCCCTGCTCATTCCTGGCGATTATTTTGCGATCAACACGCGCCTCCCGGCCGAGGCCCTGGCCGCCATGGGATTCCCCGTTGAACACATTCACAGGCTCTCGCAACTCGTTGAAACGGACGTCTCCGGCCGGCCCGGAGGCGCGGTGTCGTTGGCCGTGGGCATGGCCTGGATTTTTTCGGCTTTACCGGGCATGGCGGGACTCATGGCGTATTGGTACCAGTTTGCGTTGCTGTTTGAAGCCCTGTTTATCCTGACGACCATCGACGCGGGCACGCGCGTGGCGCGCTACCTGATCCAGGAAATGGGCGGATACGTGTATGCCCCGCTTCGCCGGATCAATTGGTGGCCCGGCGTCATCCTGTCCAGCGCGCTTGTGGTCGGGGCATGGGGATGGCTCATCGCCACGGGCACGATCTCCACGGTCTGGCCCATGTTCGGAGCCGCCAACCAGTTGTTGGGAACCCTGGCGCTTTGTATCGGCACGACCTTGTTCATCAAAATGGACAAGGCCCGCTACCTGTGGGTGACGGCCGTCCCCATGGTGTTCGTGGGTATCATCACCTTGACGGGCTGTCATGACCTGTGGTGGATTTTTCTGGACCGGGCACAAACCGCAACGGACCCGGTGACGCGCCTCACGATGGCGCTCAACGCGGCGCTGGTCGCGCTGGTCGCAATCCTGGCCCTCGTGGTCCTGACCGAGAGCGTGATGAAATGGTACCAATACCTGATCCTGAAGCAGCCCTACACCACCACGGAAATCCCCGACGGCGAAGGTATCCGGATCCCGGGAGGAAAATGCTGCTGACCTGAGACCGGCTTTGCTAACAAGTATGGTTTTTGATAGAAACGGTTTCCCATGTTAATCAGCGATTTACTGGAATTAACAAACCAGCCTGAAGGCGCAAAGCTGGAGTTTAAGCGTGATGATGAGCGTCCCGAGACATTTGCCAAGGAAATTGTGGCTTTTGCCAACATGAACGGCGGTATCGTTCTGGTCGGTGTCGAGGATGACGGCAGCATTAGCGGTATCCAGCGGAATAATCTTCAAGAGTGGCTGATGGATACGGTCATCGGCAGGTACGTTCACCCTTTTCTATTACCGGATTACGAGGAGATCAGTATTGAGGGAAAGCGCGTGGCCGTCGTGAAGATTCCTCAAGGTAACAGCAAACCTTATGTGCTCAACCACAAAGACCGCCAAGATATCTACGTCCGATACGGAAGCACCTCACAACTGGCGGGCCGCGAACAACAGGCGCGGTTGTTTGATGCGGGCGGCCTGCTATCAGCGGAAAAATTTCCCGTGCATGGATCTTCAGTTGCAGATTTTGATCAACATCGCTGCCAGGAATATTTTCGGGACATTCTGATACAGTCGCCGGACGAGGATTTGCAGGAGATGATGATCAACCACAGCTTTCTGGTCGGTGATGCCACACCGCTTGCCTGCAGCTATTTCGCGTATGCGTTGTTTGCGAAAAACCCCGAGTTGCGATTGCCGCAAGCCGGCGTCAGGCTTTCCGTTTATGACGGGAATGACAAGGATTACAACACGATTTTCGACAAGGTATTGGACGCACCCTTGCTCGAACGCCGGGGGAGTGGCGGGCATCACGATCCTCTTGAGCCGGCGCTGCATGAAAGAGCAGGCACGCTCATTCAACCATATATCAGTCATGAGAAACTACACGGAATGAGTCGCAGACGGGTTTGGGATTATCCGTTTGAGGCCATACGGGAGCTTTTGATTAATGCGTTTATCCATAGAGATTGGACAAAGCAGAACTACGTGCGCGTTGTCGTCTACAATAATCGCATGGAAATAACCAGTCCAGGGTCTCTACCGAATGGCATGACAACCGAAAGAATCAGGAGCGGCGCGCAATTGCAACGCAATCCGTCGTCCGTCAGGATTTTCAGAGACTACGGATACGTTGAAGACCAAGGGATAGGCATTCGCCGAAAGGTCATTCCGCTCATGCAACAACACAATGAGAGAGAACCGGATTTTGAGGTCACTGAAGATCATTTCAAGGTAACGCTGTGGAAGAAACAATGATAAGGAGACAACTTCATGGCGGAGACGTTTTCGTTTGACGTGACATCCACGGTCGATATGCAGGAAGTGAAAAACGCGGTTGATCAAACCATGAAAGAAATCGGGCAACGCTTCGATTTCAAGGGATCGCAATCCAACGTCACGCTCAAGGAAAAAGAACACGTCCTGGAGATCGTGGCGGACGATGATTATAAACTCAGGGCGGTCATCGACGTCCTCAAGGGAAAGTGCGTGAAACGCAGCGTGTCATTGAAAGCCCTGAATTACGGCAAGGTGGAGCAGGCCCTGGGAGGGACCCTGCGGCAACACGTCACGGTGCAGAGCGGCATCGTCGAAGACAAAGCCAAGGCCATCACGAAGAGTCTGAAGGAGAACAAGTTCAAGGCGCAGGCGCAGATTCAGGGCGATCAGGTGCGCGTGCAGAGCAAAAGCAAAGACGAACTGCAAACCGTCATCAATTTTCTGAAACAGCAGGACTTCGGCATTGACCTACAATTCGTCAATTATCGCTAGAGGTTCCTAGGCGCTGCGACTGGCCAAGCTTCTTTCAAGTGCAACACTGCCTGATCGATGGCGTCGCCGGCGGCGACGGCTCGCATGACGTCGTGGGCATCGGCTTCTTTCTCGGGGTAAATGGGCGGGTCCTCAAGGTTCCGTCGAACCACTGGGTACTCGTTGGATTCGATGGGCGGGTCCAGCCGGTCCAGGGAAGCCCAGGCATTCCCTTCGATTCGCGCCAACACGCGGCCGGTACGCACGTCGACCAACGCCAATTCGGCCAGGGCCAGGTTTTCCGCGCGATACCCGAACTGCAACCCGCGCGCGATGGCCCCCAGCGTAGACCCCCGCCAGGGAAATCGTTCCGGCACTTCGATTTCGTTACTCGAGAGAATGACCAGCACAAGGCTATCGACGTGTTGGTCCTGCCCCCAGTGAAGAACGTCCCCGAACGACGGAGGCGACGCGCCAGAATCCGGTGAGCGGACAACGCGTACCTTGATAGGAACGGCATGCCGCAATTGCTGCCGCACGTGTTCGGTCAGGTCGGCGAACGCGGTTTCGGAGAGTTTGGGGGCTGAACCCGGAGCACCGGTGTCGTTGATCACCCAGAGACCCGCGTGTACCGGACCCTTCGGCCATTCGGCAACCGCCAAGCCCCCGTTCTCCGGCTGCTGGCCGAGAAGCGTATCGAGACGGGCTTGAGGCCATTCCCCGCATCCCCCGAAGACGAGACACACGATTCCCAGGATGGTGAGAAGGATGGTCTTTCGGCGCAGGTTCAACGGATTCTCCAATCTCAATCAGGCCCTGTCTTCTCCCCTATTATATTGGTACGAAAATAGTTAATCCACTTAGAACGGTCATTCCTGTCTCCTTCTGTCATTCCCGACCATATGGACTGGATCCTCGATTAAGGATGTCGAGGATGAATCCAGTGCCTTTGCCTTTTTCTCAGTCGGTGAAGAAACAACCCTGGATCCTCGCGTACGCAAGGATGACAGAGGGGGAGCGTCGAGGATTGTATGTGTTCAGTAATTCGTTGACACTTTCAGTTAGTAGGTTAAGGGAATACTATCTGTCAGAACACACACCAGTTGTCATCCTGGTGGGGCCAGCCCTTTATTTTGTCAACGAATGACTGAACACATACAAGAATGACAGAGAGGGAGGAGGCCGGGGATGACGGAGAACTGGCGCGAGCGAAGCGAACCGAGAGGTTGCAATCCGTTGGAGGCATCGGGTAGGTTATTTGCCATGCGTCTCACAGCGTGTACCCTTCCGAGGCTCCTGCTGTTCGTTTCCATCCTCCAGTTTTCAGGCTGCTCATACCTCCCGGACGTGAGTATGCCGGATCTCAGCATGCCGGACATCAGCATGCCCAGTTTTGGATTCGGCGAAGAGGAGGATAAACCCAAAGAGCCGGCCATTCCCATTTCGGTGGCCTATGCGTTTGATCCGAGCGTCACGGAAGCGACACTCGACATTCAGGCATGTGACCTACCGTATACACTGAACACGGGGGAGACGATCGTCCAGAATTTTCTCACCCTGGGACAGGAAACGTTTCAGTCCGTCACCGCCTATTCGGGAACCGGAGAAGCCGTCCGTGTCACCAAGCCGAGCGATCTCGTTATCCAGGTCAGCATGGTCCATCAATCGTTTCAGGAAGTCGACCGCATGGGGGATGAAGACAATTATCTGGCCAACCTCGATTTCAAACTGCAAGCGGAGTTTCTCGATAAAGACGGCGCTCAATTGGGGCAACTTCCCCTGAGCGTCGATGGCCAGGTCAGGGTCTGGGCGCCGGCGCTCACCGGACAATCCGTCACGTGCATGACCGGACAATATGACGCCAAAGTCAACGGCGTGGCGGCGGAACTCGCCGAACAACTCGTGGCAGTGGTGCCGCAAGTGCTCAATAACGGAGGCACGCGGCCCCTCGTGGCCCCGGAGCGTCAACCGGCGTTTCCCCCACCCCCGTCGCAGGCCATACCCCAGTTCTCGGCTCCGGCTCCGGCCGCGCCGGGCAACCGGCCGTTTTTTACCTTTCGCACGATGCTGAAAGACGGCAACGACAATTTGATTCTCGAAGGCAGGGAAGCCATTGTGCTGATGATCGAGGCCACCAATCTCGGGAGTACCGCCGTCAACACGGCCACGGCCAACGTGTCGGGGCATAAGACGCTGGTCGAAGCCTTTTCTCGCATGACGTCCCTTCCCATCTCCCTGGGCACGTTCCAGCCCGGAGAAACCAGGACGACGGAAATTCGCGGCCGCATGCCGGTCAACGTGACCGCGCAAAAAGCGGAGGTGGTGATCTCGCTCCAACTCGAGGATGGCACCTCCATCGGATCGCACCGCATTGTCGCGCCTCTCCAACCCACCACCCGTGGATCAGGCGCGCGATCCAGCCGGTCCGGGATGCAGAAAAAGCCTCGCGACAAGAATGCGTACGTGGCTATGCTCGTTGGCATGGAGACCTATCAGGACGCCTGGCCTGAGGCGTACCGGACACCGGAAGGTCTCCTGATGACCGTGCGGGAAACCTTGCACGGCACCGGGTTGTTTCCGAATCAGAACATCCGCGTCCTTCAAGGGAGCAATGCCGAAAAGGGAGACGTCGCCAAAACCCTGCTCAGGTGGGTCCGTCAGAGAATCGGGAAGGAATCCGTGCTGGTCGTCTATTTTTCCGGTCAGGCCGTTCAGGACCGGGAAAACGGCGAGGTCTATCTGATCCCCTATGAAGGGTCGCCCGACGCATCGAGCAAACAGTTGATCTCTCTTCGCACGCTCCAGCGCCTCTTGGGAAAGCTGAAAAACCGGCTGACCCTGCTGATCCTCGATACACCGCTCATCACGCAGGCCGGAACGTCTGCCGATACACCCGCTCCGGTGCGTTGGAGCAGCGGCCTGTCCAAGCAGGATGCGACCCCCGTCATTCAACTACACAGACAACCCGGACAAGAAACGGGTAACCCGGCCAACGTCCTGGCCGGCCTGTCAGGCAACGCGGACGGAAACAAGGACGGAACGATCACGGTCGCCGAATTCCTCGAATCCGCGTCCGCCTCAAGCACCATCACCCGTCTGCTGCCGGACTCCTCGCCCCTCTTGAGCCTTCCGCTCAAACGGTAATCGTTCCCAACGGCAAAAGCCTTGGCAGACTCTCTTCTTCATCAGCGGATCAGTTTGTCATAATCAGCATGACTGCCAATCCAGAACCAGAGTACGTCTCCCGGGACCTCTACTCCCAGAACGCGATAGTGCAGCCCCACACGAGCGGAATGAAATCTCCCAATTTGTTTAAAAGCTAACGATGGATGGGCAGGATTGGTCTTGAGCAAAGAGAACTTCTGGTTGGCTAATTCTTGAATGGCCTTGGGTAGCGCGTGGTAACAAGCCCAAAATTCTGGAGAGGCAACATGCTTCAAAGGGGAGAGCAAGTCCCGGAATGGAAGGATTGAACTCCTTGGTCCGCCAGCGCATCCAGTTTGCCGGCTTGGATAGCTTCTTCAATTTGCCGATCCCATACTTCCGCCTCAAATTCAATAAACCACTTACGGAAAGCGTCGAGTTCAACGGACGAGAGAGCCAATACTTCCCGTTCGATTTTTTCAACGTTACTCATGAGACGCGTCCCCCTGTTTTAAAACGTTGGCTGTTGTATTTCCAGGACCTTCACGTGAGTTTGGGTACTACGATAATGATCTCGGCCAGTACTGTCGTCCACGTCATTAATTTGATTTGTAGCTGTGTGAGACCGGTCTCCAGTTTGGCTTCCAGCTTGGCCAGGTCGGCTTTGGTGGCCAGATGCTCGCTTTCATGTTCATGGATTGCCTGAGCAATACCCTCAGCCTGGGGTTGATTGAAACCGTGCTCTCGTTCCAACTTCTTGGCTAATGCAATAGCGTTGTTCATGGCGGTACTATAGCAAATCACCGGGAGGGGGGGCAATGCAGACCCCTGCTGGATTACGCCTGCTCTGACCCTTCGACTCCGTCTCTACGGGGCTACGCTTCCTTCGACTTCGCGCTGTCGCGCTACGCTCAGGACGAACGGAGGGGGACCGTCGGCTCCGGACGTAGCAACAGCGAAGGCAAAGGGAATTGGTGAACACATTTCATTCTCTCCTTACTGTCATCCTCGACATCTTTAATCGAGGATCCAGGGTCTTTGCTTTTTCCTGCCTTCGTAAAGAGAAAACCCCTGGATCCGTCCCCGACATCCTTAATCGGGGATCGAAGTCGGGGATGACGGAGGGGGAATTGTCAACGAATTACTGAACACATACAGGAAGACGGATTGGGAAAGGCAAAAAAATCCCCGCTGAGGGGTGGCCTCAGCGGGGATTGGGTTGTCTTCTTACCCCCCAGCTTCCCTCACCCTGCCCTCTCCCGGAGGGAGAGGGTTATTTGGGGGAGAGGGTGTGGAGGAGTCTGTATGCGGGTTTCCTTCCTTAGAAGTTCACCCAGAGTTGGGTGTAGCCCCAGCTTTGTTCGCCGGCATCTCCACCACGCGCGTTATCAAGAACCTCGCCCGGGAGGAAAACCCCGCCGCCGATTTGCCAAGCCACATGGTTCCCGGGGGTGAAGAAGTGGGTATAGACCACGTCGACTTCTTCACCAACATTGGTTGCATTGCCGCCCTGAGCAGCAGTTATAAACTGAGCTTGACCGGCATGATACACACCGTCGCTTGTCTCCTTGCGAGCAAACATGTGGCCGGTCACTTCAAAGTGACTGTCCTTGTTGGGCCGCATTTGGAGACCGACCGCGTAATGGTTCATGTTCTTCCAGGACATGCGGTCCATGTACCCGAAGTGAATGTGGTTCGTCGGATACAATTGATCGAAACCTCGCCATTTGCCATCGCCTTTGTTACCGGAGGCGGTGTTGTACTCTGCGCTCAGGCGGGGCTGCATGGGAACCGGCAGGGTCACGCCCCCATCGATATGGAAGGCAAATGCCTCGATATCCATGGTCGTGGGGTTTGTTGCGCCGCCCATACCGATATCACCGAATTGATAGTAGCCTTCGACCGTGGCATCCACTCTGGCGCCTCCCGCAGCGAACTTCTTGACTGCCCGGCCACCGAGAGTATGTCGGTCTTGGTTGCGAGGACGAATTCTGTCGACTCCAGTGGCGGCGTCAGTTCCTCCACCACCTGTTCCGCCGTCATGCCAGATGTAGGTCGGCTCGAGAACCATGCCCGCGACCTTCATGGGCGCCCGCACATAGACGACGTTGCCATCGTCCGTTGCGTCTCTGAATGGACCAGAAGCATTGGCGCCCGTAGAACCATTCTGACGAGCGTTACCAATACAATTACCCGTTGTCGGCCCTCCGCAGTTTCTCTCAGCCGTTCGCAACCAGCCTACCTGCAGGTTGGCGCTTTTGCTGAGCTTGTAGTTTGTGGTGATGCCGTCGTGAGTCCAGCCCACGTTGTTCCAGTCGAAATGCCCGAACATGCGATGGTTGCCCCAGACCACCAGTTGCCGACCGGCCTTGATGGTGAGGTTCGGCATCAGGAAGTTCCGCACCAGCATGTAGGCCTGCCGGGCAAAAAGGGTACCATTGGTTCCATTGGCGTCGGCACCTGCTCCTCCCGGTGCATTGACGCCCCAGTTCTTGGAATGTTGGGCCTGCAAGAAGAAGGTCACGTCCGGTGAAATCGAGTAGTTGAAGCCCAACCGCGCCCATTGCTGCACGACGAACGTGTTGTTCTTTAGTCCGGTATTTCCAGCAAAAAGAGTATTGGTCCGAAATTCCGGCCTGACACGCAGGTCGCCGGAAATGGTGAGGTTGCTGATGTCGAACAGTTTGCTCTTGGGCGGATCGAATTTGTGATACGGAAGCAGATCCGGAATCGCACGCGGCACTGCCGGCACTGCCGAGTTCTTATCTGTGGCCGGCGTGGTCTTCTCGGCGAAAGCCGGAACGGCCATGA
>JAJDZI010000078.1 GCA_022824735.1 Nitrospirales bacterium | reverse complement strand
AATCCAGAAGAGGGCGTTGTCGCCGGCTGCCGCGGCTCCTTTTTGATAACCGATCAAAGCGATGGACCCGACAATAATGGCCGGGATTGCCCACCCGATCCATTTCCACGCAGGAGACGTGGGCGGAATCACGTCCAGACTATCCAGATCGGCTTGCCGCTCACCCTGGAGGATGGCTTTAATCCCTTCCACGTGTCCGGCACCGACCACCGAAACGATCGTCTTGCCTTCGGCTTGGAGCGTCTTCTCCGCCAAATAGCGGTCCCGTTCGTCGATCAACACCGTTTTCAGCGTAGGAACTTCCCTGCCCAATTCCTGCATCATCTCCGATAGCACGTCCTGCTTTCTCAATTCCTGCAGCGACTCTTCGCTCACGGGCTGGGTGTCGAAGACGCCCACGATCAGCGACGACACCAACATGCTCTTTTTAAAGAACGGGGTGGACCGCCAGGCCCGTCGCATGGTCACACGTACGTCGCGGTCGCAGAGGGCAATGGGAATATCACGCTTTTTGGCCACGTTGATGGCTTCCAGCATTTCGGTGCCGGGCAGGACGCCAAGCTGATCTCCCAATCGTTTCTGATAGGAAGCCAACAGGACGTTGGCCAACATGGTGCTGAGTTGTTTCTTGCGGATGACCTCCTTGAGGTCGAACGACTCCCATTTTTGCTGCTGGGACAAGGCCTCGTACCGGCGGGCATCCAGTTCGACACAGACCGCATCCGGCCGCTCCTCTTCGATAACGGCGCGAACCAGATCCGCGGACTCCTGTGACACGTGAACCGTCCCGACGAGGATAATCGTTTTGTCCTGGACGGTCAGGACGTGGACTTCCGGAGAAGAACGGGCCGTGCCGGGAGCGGTCTGTGAAGGCGGCACGACCTCCTGCCCATTACCGGCTTCCATTCTGACACCGCAAACGGCTTGAAACTCTATAAATCGAACATATACGTGACATTATCTCCCCCGAACGCCTTGACTTTGCCTTCGATCATCTTTTCGTTTTGACTGTACACTCTCACGGTGACGTCCTGGAGTCCCGTCAACGACTTCATCTGTTGCATCAGCACCAGCACGATCTTTCGCCCACGGTCCCGGTCCACGGCGAGCCGCCGGTAAAACTCTTCGGTGACGTGCAGTTGCAGGAGGTCTCCCTTGACCCACATGTCTTCCACGGCCCCGGTCTGACCTAATTGCGCGCGTATGCGCTCGGCAATCTGTTCATCCGTCATGGGTTGACTCATTTGGTTGAGAATTTTCCCCGCATCCGCGCCTTAACCCACCCTCACCTTAATCCTCTCCCATCAAGGGAGAGGAAAATTTATCTACACCTTCCCTCCACGTGAGAGAGGGCCTGCCCCCCCTAACTCCCTCTCCCCTCCGGCGGGAGAGGGTTGGGGTGAGGGGGAGTAGAGAACCTACGTGATCCGCTCCGTCGCCTGCTCCAACCAGGCTGCCGTGGACGAATCGACCAGCGGCCCGATGATCTCCCGCACGCGGGCGTGGTAGGCATTGAGCCACTCCCGTTCCACGGCATTCAACAACGACCAATCAATCAACGAAGCATCAAACGGCACAAGCGTGATCGTCTCGAAATCGAACCATTCCCGTCCATCGCCGTTATCCGTCGCAGCCGGGGTCACGACCACGAGGTTTTCCAGCCGGATCCCGTATTCTCCGCTTTTGTAATAGCCGGGTTCATTTGAAAGAATCATCCCGGGCTGCAACGCCACCGTATGTCCGCCCTTCGAAATGCGCTGAGGGCCTTCATGCACGCCCAGGTAACTTCCGACCCCGTGCCCGGTCCCATGATCGTAATCCAGCCCCACTTCCCAAAGCGGCCGGCGGGCCAGCGTATCGAGTTGAGCGCCGGTCGTTCCTTTCGGAAACGTGGCCTTTGCGAGGGCAATGTGTCCTTTGAGGACCCTGGTGTACCGATCCCGGCATTCCGGCGTGGGAGATCCGACGGCAATCGTTCTGGTGATGTCGGTCGTGCCGTCCAAATACTGCCCACCTGAATCCACCAGATACAAGGTGCCGGGCTCAAGCCTCCGACACTGCTCATCGGTAGCCCGGTAATGCACGATGGCCCCATTGGGGCCGGCCGCCGAAATCGTGGGGAAACTCATATCCCGCCAGAGCGGTTGCCGGCGTCGACAGGCATCCAGGTACGCCTGCGCGTCGAGTTCGGAGAGCTTTCCCTTCGGCGCTTCATGGCTCAACCAGGCGAGAAATTCACACACCGCGGCCCCGTCCCTCTTCTGCGCTTTCCGCGCTCCATTGATTTCCACCACATTTTTGCAGGCCTTGGGCAAGAGACACGGGTCTTCCCCTTCGATCACCCGGGCTCCGGAGCGAGTCAGGCATTCAGGAATCCAACTCGCCGTGCGCGTCGGATCGCACAACACGCGTTCGCCGGTTTTTCCCAACCGGTCCAAGGCATCCTGAAATTCGGAGACGGGACGAATCCGCACGGACGGTCCCAAGTGCGAAACCAGAGCATCGGACACCTTGTTCGTTTCCAGAAAAAGCGACGCCGTGGCATCCCGATGCAGCAGGGCAAACCCAAGGGGTAACGGCGTATACTCCACGTCATTGCCACGCACATTCAAGAGCCAAGCGATGGAATCCGGCGCCGTCAACACGGCAACCCCGATTTCATCGTTCTTCAAAGTCATGGAAAGCTTGTGTCGCTTTTCATCCGAGGACCTGCCCGCATAGGCGAGATCGTGCGGCACAACCTTGGCCGCGGGAACAGCGGGACGATCATGCCAGACCGCATCGACGGGATTCGATTCGCATGGCATCAACATGGCGCCCGCTTTGGCACAGGCCTCTTTCAATTGTTTGACCTCTTGCGGCGTATGCAGCCACGGATCATAGCCCAAGGTATCGCCGGGACGGAGCACGGCCGGCAACCACAAATGGACCGGTTCCTCGATTAGATGCCGTGGAGTCCATGCCTGCAAATCGACTTGCGAGCGGACTTGCAGGGTGTATCGTCCGTCCACAAAGATGGCGGCCTCCCCGGCAAGCACCACCGCGGTCCCCGCCGAACCCGTAAACCCCGTCAACCACGCCAACCGTTCGGCACAAGCCGGCACATACTCGTTCTGGTACTCATCGGCATGGGGCACGATGAACCCGGACAATCCTCTCCGCGTGATTTCAGCGCGAAACGCTTGTAATCGTTCCATTGTCAATGGAGGAACCTTTCGTCAGACCGACCGATTTTTCAAAATATCACGTCGGCATTGTTCTGGCAAAAAACGGGACAGTTCTGCGAAACGCTTGTGACTGTTTGTTTCCCGATTGCTCATCCATACCGCCAACTACGGGCGGCGAACGGGGGCTCATGTAATCCGTGAGAGTAAGTTCTCCGCAAGAGAGTTCACTTCTATTTGACTGAACATCTGCCTTTGATTCCTAACGTAAGAGGCGATTTGATTCTCGGACAGCGTTTTCACATACTGAAATTCCTGATTCGGCCTGTGATTCATTAAGCAGAGGATGTTTTTCGGAGATATTCTTCTGTTTCCCCAGTGGTGATTGGAAAAATTATCGATTTCCCCTCTTTCAACGGCCGCATTAAGTACCCTATAAATCGCGTAGTTGCTTCTTTTTAATTGTTTAATCGGGGAAAATAACTCCGGGTTCTCCACTGAATCCTGGCTCCAATTTTTTGTTTCCACCAAATAAAGGCCGGTTGGTCCGACGACAACGTGATCTATCTGTATTGAATATATTCTGTCGTCATTATTTCTGTCATATATAGGTTGAGAAAATTCCAGCCAGTAATCATTGATGACGGTGAACGTATCGGGAAGTTTTGATAATGCCCGCGTGACCCTTTCCTCTCCTTCGGCTCCGTAAAACAGGTACTTGCGTTTCCTAAGAACCCCAAGATTTCTTTTCGCTTTTTCTATATCACTGGCTGAATAGCGTTCCACCAAATTATCGAAGTTATTTTTTCTATCCTCGATTTCAGCCCTCAGACTGTCAATCTTTGCAAATCCTTTCCTGAACGGTCTTTCCACTTCGTTCTCGAAAGAGTTTTCCAAAATTGCCTTTCTCTTCGTTAATCTCTTTTTCCGAAAAAAGAAAAGCCCTCTCGTCAAAATATTCCGGTTGTCGTTTCTGGCAAGAGTCCTTTTCAGTTCTTCCAATTCATCTTTTAACAAAGTTTCTCTGGCTTCAATTTTCCGATCCAGTTCCACTGCTATTTGTGTATATTTTGACTCAAGATCAACGACTTCCTTTCTCAGGATTTCACCGTATTTTGCCCTGATGCGATCAAGGGAATTATTGTAATTATTATGAAATGACCGAATGTCAGCCAGCGTTCTGAAGGCACCTATCCCCTCTCTTTCAAGTTCATCAAGTAACTGAGTCAGAGAACCTACTTGCCTGTAAATAGTAGCCACCGTAGCGGTCCAGCTATTCTTTTGTGCAGCGTAGCGTTGGTTTTTGCTTCTGGCCCAGCCAGCCATGAGGTTGAAGAACGCGAGTCACAGTGGATTTCCTTGACTTATTTGTATATTATGATCATATATGAAAATAGTTGATCTTGATCGAATCGACGGATTTCACTGGGACGAAGGTAACGCCAGGAAGAGCGTCGAGAAGCACGGCGTCAGCCGGGCCGAAACGGAGGAAACGTTTTTAAACGAACCGATTCTGATTGTCGAGGACATCAGCCACAGCCGATCCGAGTTGCGGTTCCATGCTCTCGGCGTCAGCAACGCAGGGCGCCGCTTGCATGTGACCTTTACGCTACGGGAAGGAAATACCAAAATTCGCGTCATCTCTGCCCGAGACATGAGCCGTAAGGAGCGAGACCGCTATGACCAGGAAACGTAAATCCAAGCCCACCTTCAAGAACGAGGGGGAAGAACGGGTCTTTTGGGAGACTCACGACTCGACCGACCACGTGGACTGGAGCAAGGCCCAACGTGTCCGTTTCCCCAATCTCAAACCATCTACCAAGCCGATTTCCCTAAGACTGCCGGTTGGTCTGCTTGAGAAGATCAAGACCGAGGCCAACAAAAGGGATGTCCCTTACCAGTCATTGATCAAGGTCTGGCTCTCCGAAAAGATCGCATCCATGTAGGCGCGCTCCCAGGTACGACCCGCCTCTTTTCCCCCCACCGCTTCAGCCGGCGCCTGACGGCTTGGCTTCGGCGACTCCCCCTCAAGGAGGGAGTGATGGGGAAGGGCAGGCGCGTTAACCGCCGAGTGCGGCTTGGACGGTCTCTCCGATCTCGGCGGGATTGCGCACGACTTGCACGCCGGCGGCTTCCAGGGCGGCGATTTTTTCTTTTGCCGTGCCTTTGCCTCCGGTGATAATCGCGCCGGCGTGACCCATACGACGTCCGGGAGGCGCCGTCATTCCGGCAATAAAGCCGACGACGGGCTTCGTCATTTCTCGCTTGATGAACTCGGCGGCTTTTTCTTCGGCGTCCCCGCCGATCTCCCCGATCATGACGACGGCCTGCGTCTCCTCGTCGTGCTCGAACATTTGCAACAGGTCGATGTACCCGGTGCCGATGATAGGATCGCCGCCGATGCCCACGCAGGTCGTCTCGCCAAGCCCCAAATTCGTCAACTGGTTTACAGCCTCATAGGTCAGGGTCCCGCTACGGGAAATCACGCCGACCTTGCCTTTTTTATGAATGAACCCGGGCATGATGCCGATTTTGCACTCGTCCGCCGTGATGATCCCCGGACAATTAGGGCCGATCAACCGCGTCTGCGTACTAGCCAACGCGCGTTTGACCCGGACCATGTCGTTCACGGGGATGCCTTCCGTAATGCACACCACCAGCCAGATC
Organism: Nitrospirales bacterium; assembly: GCA_022824735.1. Taxonomy (GTDB): domain Bacteria; phylum Nitrospirota; class Nitrospiria; order Nitrospirales; family UBA8639; genus Bin75. Next base: position 278 of record JAJDZI010000078.1, on the reverse strand, counting down.
CCCGCATTGGCCGCTTCGAGAATCGCATCCGCGGCGAAAGGAGGCGGCACAAAAATCAGGGACGTGGTGGCTTCGGTTGCTTTCACGGCGTCACGGACCGTGTGAAAAACCGGAATGCCTTCCACGTCCTGTCCGGCTTTACCAGGCGTCACCCCTGCGACGACCTGCGTGCCATACGCCTGACACTGGGTCGCGTGGAACGATCCTTCCTTGCCCGTAATTCCCTGGACGACCACCCGCGTTGACTTATTGACCAAAATGCTCATGTGCGAATCCTT
>JAJDZI010000043.1 GCA_022824735.1 Nitrospirales bacterium | reverse complement strand
ACGACCCGTTCGCTTCGCTCAGGGCAGGCGTCTGAGATAGCCGAGGCATTTCCGCGGGGTATTATTATAGACTTGCACGAGTCGCGTACAGTGCTCATTCGAGAGGGTCGCCAAGTCGGTCTTGCGGGGCAAGGTGCGGCGCAACCGGCCGATAGCGTTTTCGATGCCGCCCTTTTGCCGAAACAAAAGGACCTCGTCGTGCGGGGGCGACACCCCGCATAAAAAGCAAAGGCTTGTGCTATGATCTTGCTATGTTTGCTATGTTTATTGCTATGTTTGCTATGATTTTGCTATGATTTTGCTATGTTCCGCATAGCAGGTTGACCCGACCTCCCTTCTTCCAATCCACAATCCGAAATTTACAATCCACAATGCCCTTGGTCCACAATGCGGTTGGCCTTACACCGGGCCGGCTTCCGGATGTTCCGCTGGAGTCGAGGGATCGGTCAGGACCGGTTGGTCCCTGTGTAACAGAGGGGCCACCATGAGATAGACACATGGCACGATGACGAGAATGATCGCCGTGCCGAACAGGATGCCGAAGCCCAGCGAGATGGCCATGGGGATGAGAAACCGGGCCTGCAACGAGGTCTCGAAAATCATCGGGGCTAACCCGAAGAACGTGGTCAATGACGTCAGGACAATGGGACGAAATCGGCTCGTCGCCCCTTGAACGGCGGCTTCGGAGAAAGAAACGCCCTGCTCATCATAGATGCGATTCGTTGCCACGATCAGGACTAACGAATCGTTCACCACCACGCCGGCCAACGCCACGAGGCCGAATAGGCTGGTGAGGCTGAGCCCATAGCCCAGGAGCAGGTGCCCGATCAGCGCGCCGATGAAACTGAACGGAATCCCCAGCATCACGATCAGCGGTTGCACGTAACTCCTGAAAGGAATGGCCAGCAACGCATAGATCAGCAACAGCGTCAGGGCAAACCCGGCAGCCAGGACTCCAAGCGATTCGCGTTGCAATTCCTGCTCGCCTTCCAGGGAATACCGCAGCTCCGGATATTTCTTTTGCAACGCTTTCAGTTCATGAGTGGACACTTCTCCGATGATGCTGTTAGCCGTAGCGATTTGCTCGTCGACCTCCGCCGTCACCGCCACGATCCGATGGCCCTTGTGCCGCTTGATTTCCGTATAGGCCCGACCCGGCTGGATGTCCGCCGCCTCGGCCAGGCGAATTTCCCCGCCTTGCCCGGTGCGCAGGATCAGGTGTTCGACCGTAAACACGGACCGGCGTTCGGATTCGGGCAGCCGCACCATGACCTTCACTTCATCGCGTCCCCGCTGTTGACGTAGCGCTTCCACGCCGTAGAACGCCCCGCGCACTTGTTGGGCCAAATCCGTGGCATTGAGGCCCAGGCTGCGCGCCTCCGGCTTGATGCGAAAATTCAGTTGCGGTTTGCCCAACGAGACCCCGTCGTCGATATCCAGCACCCCCGCGTACTGCGACAGCCTCTCCGCCAGTTCCCGCGCGGCCGTTTCCAAAATTTCCCGTGAACGATGCGAGAGCTGGATGTCGATCGGCGTGTCATTGCTCAGCCCCACTTCGGATTTAAAGATCAGCGATTCCACTCCAGGAATCGACCCGATAGCCGACCGCCAGGTGTTGGCGAAATCCGCTCCGCTGAAACCCCGTTGATCCGCCGGCACCAAAAAAATCTGAGCCCCGACCATGTGGCTCCCAACCGAACTCGCCGACGGTTCCGCCGTTCCCCGTTGCGCCAACGGCGCGCCGATCTGGGCATAGATGCCGCGCTGCACGGCGTCGCCTCCGTGTTGCGCAAGTACGGTGTTTGCCGACTCGAGGAGGCGGTCCAGGACTCTCCGGGACTGTTCCATGGGCACCCCATACGGCATGACGGCTTGCACCGTGATGTTTTCGGAATCAATGGCTGGCAGAAAACTGAAGGCGACGTGCCCGCCGGCCACCATGCCCACCGCCAGGACCAACAAGGCCACCCCCACTGCCACCGTCAACCAGCGATTGGCAATCGCGATCCGGAGAAACGGTTGATAGCGTTCCCGGATGAAGGTCTGCATTGCCTGGCTGAACCACTGCCGCGGGCGATCGAGCGTCTTCCAGAAACCCGACAATTCTCGCGTATGGCCCAAATGCGCCGGCAGCACGAACAATGATTCAATCAGCGACACCACGAACACCGCCACCACGATTGAGGGCACCTGTCGTATAATAATTCCAACCTCGCCGGGCACGAAAAACAGGGGCAGGAACGCGGCGATATTGGTCAGGATGGCAAAGGTGATGGGCATAGCAATCTCCCGGGCCCCGGCAACGGCCGCCTGGACCAACGGCAGCCCCTGCTCCCGCTTCTGGTAGATGATCTCGCCCGCCACCACCGCGTCGTCCACGATGATACCCAGCGTGATGATGAACGCAAACAGCGAAATCATGTTGATGGAGGCTCCGGTGAACGGGATGAAGAGAAACGATCCGATGATCGCGGTGGGGAGGCCGGCCGTGACCCAAAACGCGAGCTTGAGGTCCAGGAACAATCCCAGGAACAACAGGACCAGGATCAATCCCAAAAACGCATTTTTCAACAACAGGGACATCCGATCCCGATAGATCACGGCCCAATCCTCCCAGACCGACGCGCCGATGCCGTCGGGCAGTTCCGGCCGCAGTTCCTCCAAATACGCATGCACGTCATCGGAGACGGACTGGGGCGTTTCCTTGCCGACCCGGAATACCTTGACCTGGACCGCCCGTTGCCCGTTGAAATAGGCTTCCTCATCGACGTCCTCGAACCCGTCGGTGATCGTGGCAATGTCGCCCACGGTGATGGTCGTTCCATCCGGTCTCGACACCAGCGGAATGTCCGCGTATTCCCTGCCGAAATCACGCCGCTCCTGCGTCCGCACCAGCACTTCGCCACTGGGAGTCTTCACCCCTCCCCCCGGCAGTTCAATGGCCGCCTCCCCGATCTCCCGGGCAATCCGGTTCAGGGTCAGGTTGTAGGCGCGCAGGTGCCGCTGGGGCACTTCAACGGCAATTTCGCGGGGACGGGCCGAGCCCAGTTCCACAAGTGTGACACCGGGCCGTTGCAACAGTTCATCCCGCACGCGGTCGGCCACGTCCCGCAGGGTTTGCTCTTCCTGATCACCGTGCACCATGACGGTCACGACCTGATGCCGCGCTTCCTCCAGACTGATAATGGGTTCCTCCGCCAGTTCCGGAAACGATTGAATGCCGCCGATCTCGTTCACGACGTCTTGCAGGACGTTGTCGGCGTTGACCCCCTTCACCAACTCGATTTTCATGAAGGCCATCCCCTCGGCAGCCGTGGCGGTGACGTCCTTCACCCCGTCCAGTCCCCGCACCACGTCTTCAATGGACAGGATAATCCCGTGCTCGACTTCTTCCGGGCTGGCCCCAGGATAGGTCACGGTGACACGAATTCGATCGGATGTGAATTCCGGAAAAACTTCCTGCTTGAGGTCAGTGCCGATGATCAACCCGCCAATGATGAAAATCAACATGACGAGATTGGCCGCCACCGTGTGGTGGGTCATCCAGGCAATCGGACCGGAACTCGAGGAGGTTTCGTCAGGGGACGCCATGGACCAAGCTATTCGGTGGAGCGAGTCATTTTCCTCATGACGTTTGGATTTTGGCAAACACGAGTGCCTAATTCAAATGCTCATTAACATTTCGTTTTATCTGACGAATTGATAGTCAAAGAGTTATCCGCAACGGCTCATTTTTTTATGTGCATCTTGACATTTTATTAAATAGTGCACATAATTTCACTAAATGATTTGATCAGTAAATCTAATAACATAAGGAGGATAGCCATGAGGGATGGACAAGAAATGCTTCGGCAGATCGTTGATAAGTCTGCTATGAATGCAGATTTCAGACAACAGCTTCTAGCGGACCCAAAGACGACCATCTGTCAGGAATTGGGCGTGACGATGCCTGAAACCATGACCGTCGAGATCCATGAGAGCGACATGCAGACGGTGCATATCGCGTTGCCCCCCGACCCGAACATTACCGAGGAGCAACTCGAAGCGATCTCTGCTGGGCTTTGCTGCTGCTGGTAAACCCGAACCGATAGGGTGCCATGCGGATGCCTCTCCGCATGGTGAGCCCGCCGCTCATTCGGTTGGGATGTCCTCGACCGTCAGCAAGTCGCGGCCGAGCCCCGATCTGAACGCATTGCGAAAGTGCTGCACTGCCGGCTCGTTTCGCCCAATGAAGATATCCGACAGGATTCCATGCTCAGCGTTGGCCTGGATTTCCTGCGCCATCAGATAGTCCTCGGTTTCAACCACTTCAATGAATTTGCCAAGCCGATCTTCATAGGACATTGCGCCATCCGTGAAGTGCTTTTGCACCTTGGGGTCGATGTACCAAGTGTGAGTCGTCCGGGACTTCGAAGGTGAGTTCTCCAAGGGGAAAAATCGAAAAAAGTCCACACCCACTCCGCCTATCGCCATGACGACGTTGGGGTAAAGGAAATACAAAGTGGAGGTCAAATGGGTGTAAGGCCAATTTTCCAAGTTCGGCATCAGCATGCGTATCATGTGGAGCCTCTGGTTGGCGGCGACCATGCGCATGTTCCTTCCAAAACCGTCGAACGTCTGCAAATCCCCCACGATCTCGTTGGCCGCGGTTTTCGCGTGCAGTATGTTGATGTGATAAAGCTCGCCAAAGGTATCGATAGCTAGTTTCCAGTTCATCCGCGCATCGATGAACTGCGTGCCGGCAAAAGGAAAATCCGGTAGTTTCCAATGAGCTAGATCGTCTTGAAGTCCAGCTAGACACTCGTCCTCATCGATGGGGTCGCCTGGGGTCGGCCGCACCCACAAAGTCCCATGCATTTCCGCCGAGGGCAATGCGATCAACTGCAACTCCTGGCACGATGGGTTGCCGAATTGGCTGCTCTTGTAAACCGCCAGCAAACTGCCATCCATGCCATATGTCCAAGCGTGGAATGGACAGGTAAAGCGGGTCTTCGAACCACGCCCTTCCGGGACGATGCGGGCGCCTCGATGCCGGCAGACGTTGGCGTACGCCCGAAAGCGACCTTCGCCGTCTCGAACCATGAGCATCGGGATGCCGGTTTCGTTGTCTGACCAATAGGTGTTGGGTTTGGGCAGTTCGGAGGACAGCCCCATGCACAACGGCGTGTTTCGGAAAAACACATCCTGCTCCTGCGCGAGGAGTTGCGGACATGTGAAATCCGACATCGGCGCGCGCATCACGCCGCCCGCATCGGCCGTCGTGCCGTTGGCGGCGTGCTCGGAAAGGGCCTTCAAAACATGAACTCGTTCAGTTTTGTCCATAAGTCTGGCTCCTGTCAGCGTAGGGGGAGCACCCCGGAAAGCACCATGTAAACGTAGGCCTTGACCTTATCCAGCCGATCCCCGGCTATGACCAGCTTGATGTGGTGAATGCCGCGCAACATGACGAAGCGCCCGGTCTTGGCGTACAGCATCGTGGGCTTCGACACCCATTTGGCGAGGGCGTTGATCTTCTCGGGAACCACGAGGTCCTCTTGGCACAGGGCGTCCAGCACGGGCTGCCAATCCGTCAGGCCGTCGATCCAAACACGGGAGTCGTTGGTGTACCGTTGCTTGACGATGGGCGTTAGGCCGAGGGTTGGGCCGAGGCCCTGTGCGCGCACGTCGATATTCACCCCGGTTCGCTCAATGTCCGCACGTTCCTGGAAGCGTGATATCACGGCTTCAACCGTCGGGATGTCGCCCGGCCAATCCAAGCTCTCGAGAAAGGCGCGAATGTCCCGCTGGGTCTTGAAGCCCATAACGGCCAAGCGGATGGTGCGTTCGCGGGACGTGAAGACGCCGAAGGAGTCCAGGCGCGTCTCCTGCGGCTGCGCCAAATAAACCCGTTCGGCGTTTTGCCGTTCGGCGGCGTTCGGTTCCCAGCCGACGGAGCAAACGAGCGCGTCAACCACGGTGCTGACATCATTCTGAAGACCGGCGCCGCTGTGCAGGGTGCGTTCGTTGGGCCGCAGGAACAGTCCGGGCAGTGAGTTCCCCTCGACTGGTGCCGAACCGATGTCGTACTCCAGCATCATTTTGCGCCCCACGATCTCTCGCAAAGGCGAGTTCCGAGCTTCCATCCGTTGGCAGAGCCGCTCGACGGTTCTCGCCGTCTCATCGGCCTCGTCGCTCTGTGCCCGCTGCGCAAAGAACTCGCCTGATCGGTTGCCGCTGGCCAGCGAAACGCCCAAGTCCGCCACGGGCCGACTGTCGTGCAATGGGAGTTCGAAGCCGAATGGCTGGGCGCCCATGGTAATGGGAAGGGTCCGTGCGCAGTCC
>JAJDZI010000093.1 GCA_022824735.1 Nitrospirales bacterium | reverse complement strand
CGATTAAAAATAGCCTGTCCTTGATCCTCGATTAGATCCCCGATTAAAAACGTCGGGGACAGGCGTCAAGGACAGGCTGTTAGTAATCGAGGATCGAGGATGAATCCAGTGCCTTTCTTTTTTACAGGCCGACTTTATCTCGAATTTCTTGTCGGAGGCTGTCGTGTTCCTGGCGCATCCAGGCTTCGAGGCGGGGAAAGAGGTGGGACCAAGTGCCCGTGAAAGGTTCAAGCATGACGTCCCGGCGATCGCTGAACAGATTTTCCTCATTGGCGATTTCAAGTTTACGGTCCGCAATGGCGCGTCCGAGCAGTTGATTCATCCGAAGTTGCTGGCCAACCGTTCCGCCTGCAAGCTGCAAGATCTTCGTCTTGAGCAGATCCAATTCTTCTTCAAGAGCAATCTTGACCCGCACCCCCTGCGGGGTCGCCCAATGCGGACGTTGCACGGAATAATCAAAGGACAATGCGGACTCCCTGGGCTCACGATACGGCCCCATCACCTTTAGAATCGTATACGGTTCAGCCATTACAACTGCGCCTTTTCCCGAACGACGTGATCGCCTGAAGCCTTGGGTTGAATTTGCACCAGATCCAGGCTGCCCGTACCGAGGACCGGGCCCGTCCATTTCTGAAAACCCTCCCGCATATTGACGAGGGTCGTGTACCCGTCCCGGCTCAGAAAGTCACACGCGAGACGACTTCGTTCACCCTGAGAACAGTACACAAGAATGTGTTTCGCCTCCTTGGGCACTTCGGCCCTGAAACGCGTTTCAAGATGTTCAAAGGGAATATGTTTCGCCCCCGGGACGTGGCTTTGGAGAAATTCTTTTTGACTGCGAACGTCCACGACCATCAAATCCGGGCCGGTCCCTGTGTCATATTGCTCCACCAATTGCCGGGCCTCATCGGCATCTGCTTGGCGATACAGGGTCCCCGTCCGAACCAGGGTGTCGTCGAGTTCCCGGCCCGACGCCAAATGGGCAAGTTGCAATCGCAGAACAGCCAACGCTTCAGACTGTTGCCGGACTGTTTCCTTTGATTCATTCTGGCCGTTATACTGTTGACGCGTGAGATCTTTGACCGTTTGCGACAGAGACCCGAGACGCCACCACGTCAGGGCGATTGCCCCGATCAGGATTGCGATTCCAATGATGAGCAGGAATGAAGACATGAGGCAATGGATGGTCGGGGCGAGAGGATTTGAACCTCCGACCCCCGCGTCCCGAACGCGGTGCGCTACCGAACTGCGCTACGCCCCGACGACCTTGCTTTCGTTTACTCTCGGCCAACCAGACTATAAAAGGTGGGGCTGCTTGGGTCAAGGCGTCGCCGGAGGTTTATGACACATTTTTTCCGCAACGACGAGACTGGACACGAGAAAGAACCCTCCTGTACTATTCTGTGTTTCGCGGCAAAATCTGTTAAGAGAGGCCAACATGAGTGGATTCAAGCATCATATTTTTATTTGCATTAATCAACGGGCCAAGGGCGACCCCAGGGGGTGTTGTGCCGACAACCGGTCTGTGGAGTTGCACGCATTCTTCAAACAGGAAGTCCAGCGACTCGGGCTCAAGGGCATTGTCAGGGCCAACAAGGCCGGGTGTCTGGATCATTGTGAATATGGGCCCAGCATCGTCATTTATCCGGAGGGCGTCTGGTATTGGATCGGGAGCGAAGCCGACGTCACGGAAATTATGGAACGACACGTGATCAAGGGCGAACTGGTCGAGCGCCTGCTCATGCCCGGGCACGACGTTCCGCCGCTCCGGCTGGAATCCCGCGCCACTCCCGTTGCCTTGTAGATATTCAGTGCCATGGCGCAACACAAATTGTCCCAATCATGGAACCTCTGATCCCCGATCAACATACATGAGCCCGACATGTCGGCAAATGAAACCAAATGGAAAGCGAACCAGGAAAAAGTCGCGTTCCTCAAACAATTTCCCGGTCTGCTCAGGTCCTGGGATGAGGCAACCGGCCGCACCGTCACATCCGTGACCGCGATTGAACGCAGCGACGCCAAGGTGCTCATGCTCGATAACGGGAAATTTGCCGTTGTACCACCTCTAGCCCCGGAACCGAAGGAACTCCGGGACGGGATAGAGGCCGCAGAAACCCTTCTTCGCGACTTGTATCCCGACGCCTATCGCGAATACGAAGCACTGGCCCAACGGGACCGGGAAGCAACCCGGACGGCACGCCTGGAAAATATCCTGGGGGCCATTCACAACAACCTGGACGGCATCCCCGAGTTAAAAGACCGGATTCGGTCACTCGTCAAACAATGGAATTCATAATATGCGACGTCCCGAAAACATGTTGGATATGTTCTCCGGGGGGCTGTTCGAAGGAGTGAAACCCATGATGGTATCTCGAGATCACCTGGTCCGTCATCCGGACCGCTGCACACATCAGGCCGTCTGCATACCCGTTTGTCCCACCGGGGCCTGGCTATCGACCCCCCCGTATAAATTCGACGAATCGCGGTGCATGGATACGTGCCGGATGTGCCTTGACGCCTGTCCCTCACAAGCGATTTACGCGGTGTTTCGCAAAGGCGAAAAGCTACTCGTTCCCCAGGCCGAATAATCAAGGAACCGCTAGCCGACGGCTTTGCGCAAATATCCCCAATAAGCCGTGCCGGCCGACGTGGTTCCGGTCAGCGTGGACGCGGCGATGATCCGGTACACTTCGTACCGTGAAATCTTCAATTTCCGCGACGGGTCCAAGAGATTGTCGCACGTCGTCAGAAGATGCAGCGTTTTCAAGGCGATGAGGACCGGCCACATGCACGCCAGACGAAGACGAAGGTCGCGTCGCGGAATCGACGTGGCGTACAACCATCCCTGATCCAGGTGGGCGAGCGCCGTCCGGACCAACGCATGCAGGATCGGGCTGAAGCCGGGCATCGTGCGCGTATCCAACAAATCCCGCGGCTCCAGACCCGCCTGGGCTAACAGCTCTTGTGGAATATAACACCGCCCGCGGCGAAGGTCCGTTGACAGATCCTTCAAGATATTCGTCAATTGCAAACCTTTTCCGAACCGGATGCCCGTGCGAATTTTGGCTTCCCTGTCCCAACTCCGGCGAATGCGAGGCAAATGGGCATACATGATATTGGTCCAAAACTCCCCAACACAGCCTGCAATCCTATACGTGTAGTCGTCGAGATCCTCCAGCGAAGACAGTGCGGCCAGGTCGGCCTCGGAGGCCCCGGGGAAACGGTCCAGGTCCATTTCCATGCCGCTGATGAGAATCGGCAGGACGTGGCGGATCTCCTCCCGGTCATCAGGCGTCAGGTTTTCGTACACGTGAAAGCAGCGGTCGAGGTGTTCGAGCAAAGTCCGTTCGCCGGGATGTTCCTGTTGCGGAATCGCCATGGCTTGAATGGCTTTGATCTCTTCGTGACTGCAAGCTTCCTGCACGAATTGCAATTTAAACTGCCGCAACAACGCGGTCCTGGCGGTCCGGTCCACCCGGCCTGCATCCGCAATGGTATCGGCCGCGCGGGCAAACAGGTAGGCCAGCCCCACTTGTTTGGCTACGCACCCCGGCAACACGGCCAGGGTCAGGTAAAACGAACGCGATACTTGCTTCAACACGTCATGCAGCAAATATCGTTCAACGGAATCCGCTCCCATCATCGACGTTATGGCCGGACTTCGAGAAGACCTTCCATCCCTTCTTCACGGTGGCTGGGGAAAAACAACAACTGTTTGTCACAATAAAAGGTATACGTTCCCGGCACCTGCGCCACGAACCGGATCGTGACATCGTCGCCGGCATCCACGTTGACGTCCTGTTGCAGACCCGCGTCCGGATGATCCATGATAAAATTATGCGGCGTCAGGAAACTCTGGTTTTCCAGGCGAAATTCGACGGGCTTGCCCGCCTGGATGCTAATATGCGACGGGGTATAGACATAACTGTCCAGCACGATGAACGCCCGCTGGACCCCATCGGCCTCCGGTTCGAGAACCAACACCTCTTGGTCAGTCTCCCCAAAAGAAACGCCGAAGGAAAAGAACAGCGCGACCCAACAGAGCACCACGACCATCCAAGATTTGTTTCTCATCAGTCAATCCTTGTACGTGTTCAGTCATTCGTTGACAATTCCCCCTCACCCCAGCCCTCTCCCACAAAAAGAGGAGAGGGGATCAGAACCTCCCGCCTTGACTCTCCCCAAAATCGTATTACTATATCATGATAGGATGAGTGAAAAAGGGACTTCTTTTGAGTTTTGGAGGAGGAATGCATGAAAAAGCTGAAAGGCATTGGCTTGCTGCTGTTGTCCAATATTCTGATCTTTATCACCCTGTCGATCACGTTCACGATTCTCATGGAAATGGTCCTGCCTGCCTTTGGAATCGACCTTCGAGGGTCATTCGTGCAACAGGACCTCTTATGGGCTTTCGTGATCGGCTTCGGCGGAGCCTTCGTCAGTCTGGCGCTTTCCAAGCAAATGGCCCGCATGATGTTGAATTGCGAGCAGATTACCCAACCCCGGAACGCCGCCGAATTACTCGTGTATGAAACGGTGCAGAAGATCGCCAACCGGCTGAACATCAAGACGCCCGAAGTGTGGATCTACGATTCGCCGGACCCCAATGCCTTTGCCACGGGCCCCTCGAAGAACAATTCGATGGTGGCCGTGTCAACCGGATTGTTGGCCAACTTGAACGAAGGCGAAGTCCGGGCCGTCCTGGCCCATGAAATGGGGCACGTCTATAACGGCGACATGTTTACGACCACGATCCTGGCCGGCCTAATGAATACCTTCGTCTATTTCATCAGCCGGATCGTGTATCGCCAGGTGGCCGAGCGCAATCCCATGTTGGGCCTCGGCGTCTACTTCTTCCTGCAAATCGTGCTGTCGATCCTCGCGATGATTCCCATCAGTTGGTGGTCACGGCGCCGGGAATTTTCCGCGGACAAATTTGCAGCCAATACCGTGGGCAAGGAACACATGATTTCGGCGCTGCAAGCGATCGATAGGTGGGTGAATCGGGTCGAATATCAATATCAGACGGAAGACGCCCTCGCGACCATGAAAATCTCAGGGCAAACCCGAAGTTTCATGCAGATCTTTTCGACGCATCCCCCCATCGAAGACCGCGTCGCGGCCCTGCAGAAGCTGTAACGGGCGTCACTCCTGCAAAAACAGAGGTGAAGTAGCGTCGCAGTTTTCCTCCCTTTTGTAAGGGGAGGTCAGGTGGGATAGAGTTTGAGCCAGAGTTTTTTCACGATCACATAGCCGACCGTCACCCCCAAAAGCCCGCCCATGCACCAGCCTGCGAGGACGTCGGTGGGATAATGGGCGCCGAGGTAGACGCGGGAGAGGCCGCCGAGGAGCAGAAGAGGGACCGCGACCCGGCGGGTTGAGGGAAAAAGAACTCCAAGCAAGGCCACGGCCGTAGCCGTATTCACCGCATGATTCGAAGGCAGGCTGAACACGGCCCCGCAACCGGCCAGTTCATGAACGTTCGGTAGAACCTGACAGGGCCGGGGACGGGCAATCCAGGACTTGAGCTGGGCTCCGACAAAATCCCCTACCCCGATCGAAACACCCAGGACTGCGGCAACCAGCAAGCCGTGACGCCAATCAAACCGCGCGCGCCAAGCCAGAAACGCCACAATCAGCAGGATGGGATTTCTGGCCGAGGAACATTGCAGCATCAGCCAATCCAAAGCCGCCGACTGCCCCGCCCAGCCGTTGACGGCGTAAAACACTGCCGTATCCCAATCCATTATCTCTCCCGGCTTCTTTGGTGACTCATGATATGCTAGGATGCCCCGCTACAACGAACACGGAGAACACGGAGAAAGTGATGCTTATCGACAGCCACGTACATTTGGATGATCTGCGATACGATACCGATAGAGAGAACGTCCTTCAACGTGCCGAAGCCGCGGGGGTCGAAACCATGATCACGATCGGCTGTGATTTGGCGACCAGCCAGGCAGCCGTGGCCTTGGCCGGCGCGCATCCCCAGGTTTTCGCCGCCATCGGCGTGCACCCGCACGAAGCCAAAGAAATCAAAGACGGCTGGTATGAAGCGTTTCGGTCACTGGCCCGGCAACCAAAAGTCGTGGCTTATGGCGAAATTGGGTTGGACTACCATTATGATCATTCTCCACGCGAGGTCCAACGCGAACGATTTCGTGAACAAATTTGCCTGGCGCGCGAACTGAACCTGCCCCTGATCATTCACACACGCGAAGCCCAGGATGATACCGTGTCAATCCTTCGAGAGGAAGGCGCAGGTGACGTAGGCGGCGTCTTCCATTGCTTTTCAGGAGACGCGTGGCTCGCCAAGGACGCGCTGGACATGGGGTTTTATCTTTCCTTTTCCGGCGTCCTGACGTTCAAGAACGCGACGATGCTGAGGGACGTCGCAAAAACCGTTCCCCTGGACCGTCTCATGGTCGAAACGGATTGTCCCTACCTGACGCCCGTTCCCTATCGCGGGAAACGAAATGAACCCGCCTACGTGCAATACGTAGCGGAAACCTTGGTGGAGGTTCGTGGGAACGAGTCTCTCGAATCGCTTGCGCGCGCAACCGCGGACAATACCAAACGGCTCTTCAGAATAGCCTGAGTCGCCGCTTCCGGTTGCGGACGGCTTTTGGCAGCTTGCGGGGATTTCCTTTCTTATCCAGGCGCGCCGGAGGGCCCTCTTCTTCGGACTTGGCCCAGGATTGTTTCAGGGGAACGGCCTTCCCTGTGCGGGGTTTTGAATTTTCCAATAATTCAAGTTTTACCTTAAATTCTTGAGACTTCATGACAAAAGCCCCGTGAGATTTAGCTGTCTGGATAATCTCCAAATCCGACGACACCACGGCGCAGGTTCGACCATATTCCCGGGTCAACCGTTGAATGACCTGATCTGCCCGCTCCCCCCGCCTGGTAAACACCACCCGCACCCCGGTCCGGTTCTCATGATGCTCAAGCCCGGTCCGCTCCCGCCAAGCATCGAACACCACGGTCACGGGATGGCCTTTGCATTGACTGTACAATGAAAGCCGGGAGATGAGGGCTTCCCGTGTCTCGTCGGCAGCACCGCCCTGTTCCGGTCTTTGCTTGCCGAAAACCCCCAATAAATTGTATCCGTCGATGAGAAGAACGAGTGGCATACAGCGACGCTAGCCCGGTTCCTTGAGGAACCTCTGATCCTCGATTAGGAACGTCAAGGACAGGTTTAATGCACTATCGGGCGCATGGCTGCGTTGTGTCCTCGCTCAACCCTCACCTATCTCGTTTGATAAGCCTCGGGTTTCGCTGTGGGACGCCTTGCCCTGCATCCCGCTATCGCAATAAATCAGAGGTTCCTTGATACTGTCAATGACAGGACATGAGAAATTTGGTATTCTGAGACGACGCCGTTTTCTGCCGTCGAATCTCATGAAAAACGTATTTGCCCTTGCCCTGATCTCTTGCGCAGTGGCCTGGGGGATTGTAACCGGACCAACACTGGCATCCGCATCATCTCCCCACCCTGCCCTGTCCGATACGATAGGCCAGGCGCAGGTTCTCTTGGCCAAAAGGGAAACCGCGCCCGGTCGAACCACCGCTTCGTCCACCGTTACGAAAGTCCGGCATCACGATCATAGGCAATATACCCGCGTCGTCCTGGATCTGACCGGCCGGGTTGCTCTGGAAGAAATTAAAAACAAACGGAAAGCGACGATTGCCCTGCCCCATGTCCGACTGAGTAAACGCGCGCAGCAACACGTCACGGGAGAAAATTTCCCGCGAGCCATTTCCATAACCCCGGGAGATGCGGAAACCGTTCATATCATTCTCGATTTACAAGCCCTTCGAAGGTACCGGATCCTGACCCTTGATGATCCGGACCGCGTGGTCGTGGATCTCTTTTATGCGAGAAAGACCCGTCCGGCAAAACCTGAAACCAGGACAAACAAACCAGCCGGAACCGTTCAGCGAGATGAGGCTCCCGTGGCACAGGCACCCCCCTCCACTTCGACGACGCACGCGGACGTTCTGCTCATCATCGATCCCGGCCACGGCGGAAGAGACCCCGGAACCACCGGCAGAAAAGGCACGAAAGAGAAAACCATTGTCTTGCAGATCTCGAAATATTTACGCGACCTGATTCACAAACGTCACAAGGCCAAAGTCCTATTGACCCGAACAGAAGACGTCTTTCTCAATCTGGAAAAACGCGTCAAACTTGCCAATACCAAGAAGCAGGAATGGTGTGGGAGGGACCTGGGCTCAAACGTGGATGCCGCGAAAAAGTCGCGAACCTGTTTATTCATATCCATTCACGTCAACGCTCATCCCAGTAGATCCATCCAGGGACTGGAACTGTATCATTTCGGAAAGGCCAGTGATCCCCGGGCCCTGGAAGTGGCCGCGCGGGAAAACGGGATGAAGGTGGAAAGCGACACGCCACCTTGGCAGTTCATTATTACCGAAAGCCTGAATGACCATAAGATCCAGGAATCCCGGGCTTTTGCCAATACCACCAATGATACGCTCATCACCACCTTGCGCAAGCATTACACAATCAAAAATCACGGCGTCAAAACCGCGCCCTTTTACGTCCTTCGCTTCACGACCATGCCGAGTATCCTGGCTGAAGTGGGATTTATCTCAAATTCAATGGAAGAAAAACGGCTCATGACAAAAGCATTTCAAAAAAAGCTGGCCGAAGGCATTTACCAAGGCATTGAAGCCTATCTCAAGGCACAATAAAGCCACCCCTGTATGACCACGTACAAACTGCTGCTTGAATATGACGGGACCACGTATGCCGGATGGCAACGGCAACCGGACCGGCCTACCATCCAGGCCGCGCTGGAAGACGCGTTGCGCCAGATTGCCAGGCAACCGATCTCAACCATCTCGGCCAGTCGAACGGACGCGGGCGTACACGCGCTCGGGCAGGTCGTCGGCTTTCAATCGGACCACCCGCTCTTGCCTCATGAATGGACTCGCGCGCTAAACGGGGTACTGCCGAAAACCATTAGCGTCTGCCAAACGGAAGTTGCGGCTGACGGCTTCCATGCGCGCTACGACGCATACGCCAAAACTTACGAATATCGCATCATCAACCAGCCGACGCGCCCGGCGTTGGATCGCCTCCGCGTGTGGCAGATTGCGAAACCGCTTAACGTCAACGTCATGCGCGAGGCTTCACGTCACGTCTTGGGACAACATGACTGTACGTCGTTTCAAGGCCCGAATGCCGGCGCCAAAAATCCCGTCTGTACCATTCACCAAATTGACTGGTCACACGACAAGCCGTTGATTCGTTTCACGATCCGGGCCAACCGTTTCTTAAAACAAATGGTTCGGGCATTGGTCGGCACCCTTGTTGAAATCGGCCATGGGAAAAGAAGTCCTGATGCCATGCCGGCAATCCTCGAAGCCAAGGACCGTCGCCAGGCAGGGCCCACCGCTCCCCCTCAAGGGCTGTATCTTCTTCATGTCCATTATAAAACGGAAGGCGCGGAAAGCTGACCACAATTGTGACATGAACGTGCTCAAAGAGTAAGATGTTATCAGGAAGGAAGCGCACCCGCCGGCCATTTCGGAGAACCGAGACCATGATCGCCGAATTCGATCACCCGACTTTTCGTTTAGCCGTTGCGCAATTCGATCAGGTGGCGGAAGCCATGAACCTGGACACGAATTTGCGCGAACGCTTGAAGACTCCGCAACGGTCGTTGCTGGTCGCGCTCCCGATCCGCATGGACGATGGCACCGTTCGCGTCTTCAACGGATACCG
>JAJDZI010000083.1 GCA_022824735.1 Nitrospirales bacterium | reverse complement strand
GCCATGTTGATTCAATAACCGAAGCAGGCTAAGCCGCAGCCCTATTCTCAGAATCTGAATACAGGCACGTATGGGAATTGCGCGAAAATTTAGAGGAATTCCTGGCGGATTTCCACGGGGGAGGAAGCCCGGAGGGCTTGTTGGAACGCTGCGAGAGCTTGCTGTTTCTTTTGAATCAGGAGTTGAATCCTGATGCGGTCGTTGATCTTTTCGATTTCTTGTTCATCTTCAAGGCCGGCGGTTTGCCCCGCGGCGAGTTCCTTGACTTGTTCTTCCTCCACCGGGTTGAGGGTCGCCACGTCTTGAACAAGGGATTGAACTTTTTGGATGCGAAGATCCTTGATCAGGCCCTCTTCAAACTTTGCCGGAGCAATCCGGTTGAGCGACAGGAGGCGATGGTAGGTTTCCGGGTCGAAGGTCCCATCCTTCTGAAACTCATCTCGCTGCATGATGGCGTCCCGCAGTTCGTCCGGGTGCACTTCCAGGTTGAGGTCATCGGCAGCCACGAGCCACAGTTTCCGGTTGACTAGAGAGTCGATGGCGGTTTGTTTGAGTTCTTTGCTGTCCGGGGCTTCCTGCTGCGGCTGATTTCTATAGAAGGCATCGAGTCTGTTATAGGCTTTGCGGAATTCTTCCAGCTCCACCTGATACGCCCCGACCACAGCCACCACGTTGGGTTGTTGTGCGGTTTCATACCCGAACCACCCCATCCCGATGGTGAAGGTGATCGCGATCACCAACATGATAATCTTGAGGAGCCAGGGGTATTTCGTCGAACCTTCGCGGATCAGCTTAATCATTGGACCGCCACGTACGTGAAATCATGAACAAAAATTTGTAACACGCAAGATGCCGCTCTTTCAAATTTCTTGTGGCTGTGGGAAGACTTGTTTAAACGGATGAACTTCGACTCGTTCGAATATTCCATGCGTGACGTAGGGATCGCCGTTGGCAATGCTTTCGGCTCTCTCCATGGTGTCGGCTTCGATGATGACCAAACTGCCGGCTTGATCGGTAAAGGGGCCGGCGGAGATCAGTTGACCCTGTCGCTGCAAGCGCTCAAGATAATCCAGGTGGGCGGGTCTGTGCTGCTGCCGCCTGCTTTGCCCTTCGGGGCCATCCCATCCAATGATCACGTACGTCATTCACTCGGCCTTCCCGTTACGACTTGTATGGTTTTTCACGTGATTCCTTTAGGCAACGTTTGACGTCCTTTGTAGCCGTCGTCGATTTCATGCCACCATTCGATCGTTTCTTCACCGAGTCTCCAGCAGAGATAGACCACCCGTCCTTCCATGAGATAGGGAAAGTCGCATAAGCCTATGTCCAGATCTTTGACAATCACGCCCATTTCATTGATGCCGTTGAGGTTTTCATAAATCGTTTCGAGCGCTTTGATGTAGCGTGGCCCCTCACAACTTCCGCCTCCATACGGCGCGTTGGCGCTTGCTTTTTTGATTTCTTCTTTGGTTTGCTGGAGGACCATTTTGCCGGCTTTGGCCCTGGTCAGATGCGTCGTCAACTTGGGGATTAGTTCCGTCGCCTCGGCAAAGGAGAAAATCCTGCTATGTGAAAAAGGTTCGTCGGGCTTAGCCATGTTGTGCAATGAATTTTCTCTGTGAAAATTTTCCTCGACTTCCGTTCATTTATCACAACGCTCGTGGCATCGCAAACCAACGGTTCCTGACAATGGTTGAAAGTAGCTATTGACAATCGGGAGATGCATGTTATACAAGACAATATACCTTCCAGATTGAAGAGGCCGTTACTTCTCCCTACATGAGTTTTCAAGTCCCGAAATTGCAAATCAATTTTTCGTAACGCCAACACCCTTCTGTCCAAAACATAATGAATAAGTTCCCTTCATTTAATGCATCGGCGGAATTGTCTGAATGATTGTTCCGGAGCACAAGCAGGACGGTCTGTTCACCACGTGTAAAGGAACCTCTGATTTATTGTGATAGTGGGATGCAGGGCAAGGCGTCCCGGAGCGAAACCCGAGGCTTATCAGAGAGATAGGTGAGGGTTGAGCGAGGACACAACGCAGTCATGCGCCCGATAGTGCAGTCAATCAGAGGTTCCTGAATAGTTTGCGAATCCGTCGATCTCCAGGAAGACACCTTTCGGCTCGTCGTCACGACCCGATCGCTTCAACGATCACCCACCTTTAGGAGAAGGTTATGCATCTTGCGGAATTGAAACAAAAATCCATCGGCGACCTTGCAGATTTGGCCCGTTCATTGAAGATCGAAGGGTGTGCGAATCTGAGGAAACAGGAACTGATCTTTGCCATCTTGCAAGGGCAGGCGGAGAAGAACGGAGTCATTTTTGGAGAAGGGGTCCTGGAAACCCTTTCCGACGGCTTCGGGTTTTTGCGTGCGCCGGATTCAAATTATTTTCCGGGTCCCGATGACATTTATATTTCACCCTCTCAAATCCGTCGTTTTGGCTTGCGAACGGGCGACATCATCTCGGGGCAGGTTCGTCCGCCCAAGGGTGGTGAGCGGTATTTTGCCTTGTTGAAAGTTGAAAAGATCAACTATGACGAACCGGAAGTGCAGCGGGACAAAATTCTGTTCGACAATTTGACGCCGCTCTATCCCGAGGAACGCATTTCCCTGGAGTTTGATCAAGAGGAATACTGCACGCGGGTGATGGAATTGACCACGCCCATCGGGAAGGGACAACGGGGGCTCATCGTGGCCGCTCCGCGGACGGGAAAAACCATGCTGCTTCAAGCGATTGCCCGTGCGATCCTGCACAATCACCCGGAGACCCTGCTCATTGTCTTACTCATTGACGAACGTCCGGAAGAGGTCACGGATTGGCAACGTCAGGTCAAGAGCGCCGAGGTCATCAGTTCCACGTTTGACGAACCGGCCCAACGGCACGCGCAAGTGGCTGAGATCGTGATGGAAAAGGCCAAGCGATTGGTTGAGCACAAGCGCGACGTGGTGATCCTGCTGGACAGTATTACCAGGTTGGCTCGCGCCTATAACACGATTGCGCCTCCGAGCGGAAAGGTGCTCTCCGGCGGGCTGGATTCCAACGCGCTGCAACGGCCCAAACGGTTTTTCGGTTCGGCTCGAAACATCGAAGACGGCGGGAGTCTCACGATTCTGGCCACGGCGCTGGTGGACACCGGCAGTCGTATGGACGACGTGATTTTTGAAGAGTTCAAAGGCACGGGGAACATGGAAGTCCATTTGGACCGCCGTTTGGCGGACAAGCGCATTTTCCCGGCCATTGATATCAGTCAATCGGGAACCCGGAAGGAAGAGTTGCTGGTCGACCGGGACCGGTTGAATAAAATGTGGGTGTTACGCAAGGTCTTGAGCCCCTTGGGGACGATGGAAGCCATGGAGTTTCTCATGGATAAGATCGCCGGGACCAAGGATAATCAGGACTTTCTCCAGTCCATGAATCGATAATCTTGCCGTTCGCTTTGCCAATGACCGGTCTTTCATGCTAGATATGGACTTTGGAACAGTTTTCAGGAGGACGTCGGTATCATGAAAGCAGGTATTCATCCCGAATATTCCGAGGCGACGGTCAGTTGCGCATGCGGCATGAAATTCCAAACCCGTTCTACCGTGGGCGATATCAAGGTGGACATTTGTTCCGCCTGTCACCCCTTCTTTACCGGTACGCAGAAAATCGTTGACACCGAAGGGCGTGTGGAACGATTCAGGAAAAAATACGCCAAGAAGTCCAAAGCCTAGCCTCCCCGCTCGACGCGATCTCGCACTCCTCGATTTTCTCGCAGACATCGTACGTAACGTATACAGGCTATCATCCTGAGCGAAGCGAAGGATCTCGTCGTTGAGGTATTCGGTTGTTGAGCGAGAGATTCCTCGCTTTGCCCGGAATGACAATGACGGTGTGGTCAGCTATTGTTTCCATCAACGAATTATTGAACAAATGCTAGAGTGACGTCCTATGTCCGGCGACAAGATGGAAAACCAGTTTGAAGGTTGGCTTGCCCAATGGGAGGCCGCGGCGCATCGTTACGACGAATTGACTCATCGTCTGGCTGATCCGGCGGTGCTCAGCCAACCGCCGGTGGTGATTGCCTACAACAAGGAGCGGGCTGATCTGGAAGACGTCAGCCAGTTGTTCGCGGACTACCGGCGTCTGCTCCGGGAAATCGCCAATACCTCGCGGATGCTGGATGATCCGCAACTGGACCCGGAACTCAAGGCGTTGGCCACCGATGAATTGGGAACGTTGCAGGAGCAGCGGACACAGGTTGAGGAACGCGCGCTGCAACGCCTGCATCCTCGAAACGCCGAAGATGATAAAAATTCATTCGTCGAAATACGAGCCGGGACAGGCGGCGAAGAGGCTGGGCTGTTCGCCGGTGAGTTGTTGCGGATGTACATGCGTTATGCCGAGAGCCGCGGGTTGCGGGTGCAGATGATTGACGCCAATGAGACGGGCATCGGCGGGATCAAGGAAGCCATTTTTCTGGTCGAAGGGCAGGGAGCGTACGGCGCTTTTCGATACGAGAGCGGGGTGCACCGCGTCCAAAGAGTTCCGAGCACGGAAGCGAGCGGCCGCATTCATACGTCCACGGCAACCGTGGCGGTGATGCCGGAGGTTGAAGACGTCGACGTGCATCTCGATCCGAGGGATCTTCGCATTGATACGTTCTGTTCCTCGGGCGCGGGAGGGCAGAGCGTCAATACTACGTATTCGGCTGTGCGGATAACCCATATTCCCACTGGCATGGTGGTCACGTGTCAGGATGAGCGGTCGCAGCTCAAGAATCGTGAAAAAGCCATGCGCACCCTTCGAACCCGCATCGGCGACGCCGAACGTGAAAAACAGGAAGCGTCGATTGCCGAGCATCGGCGTTCCCAGGTCGGGACGGGCGAACGAAGTGAAAAGATCCGCACCTACAATTACCCGCAGAATCGCGTCACGGATCATCGGATTGGACTGAGTTTGCATAAACTGGAATCGATCCTGGACGGGGACCTCAAGGAATTGGTGAAGGCGTTGAACGATGCTCGTGAGCCGGAGAGCCGTGGGGCTGGAATGGCGTCCAACAACTGATGAGGCAAGCCGATATGGAGACTCCGAGCCGTTCCTTGCCGTCCCCGTCCACGTTCCTGTCCGCCTATCAACGGGGCTTGGCGATCCTTCAGTCCGCCGAGGTGGACAATGCGGACAACGAAGCGTTCTGGCTGCTGGAAGCCGGTTTGGGCATTTCGCGTCTCAGGGTGTATGCCGACCCAAACGCCAGGGTCGGGCCGGCAGATTGGGCGAGAACCGAATCACTGTTTCTGCGCCGGGCGTCATGGGAACCCCTGCAATATATCGTGGGTACCCAGGTCTTTTGCGGACGCGACTTTCTCGTGAACTCGAACGTGTTGATTCCCAGGCCTGAAACCGAGTTGATCATCGAGGAGGTCCTGGCCTCGCGCTTTTCGACGGTTGACTGTCACATGGTGGATATGGGAACGGGGTCGGGCTGCCTGGCCGTCTCGTTGGCCCTGGATTGCCCGGGCGCCACCGTCTCGGCTACGGATTGCAGCGCCCCCGCCCTACACGTGGCCGGCGAGAACGCGCAGCGTCATGGCGTGGCCGATAGGATTCGGTTCTTCCTTGGCGAATGTCTCGAACCGCTGGCTGCCGGCGCGTTTGCAGGTACGGTCTCGGTCATTGTCTCGAATCCACCGTATATTCCATCGGAGCAATGCGATCGCCTGCCGCGGGAAGTCCGGGCATTTGAGCCGCGTCCTGCCCTCAATGGCGGTTCGAACGGTTTGGCGTTTTATGATCGCCTGCTTGCGGAGAGTCCGTCATTGTTGCATCCGGGCGGGATTCTGGTCATGGAAATGGGAATGCATCAGTCAGAGGACGTTCGTCGAAAAGTCGGCGAAGCGTTCATCGTCAAAACGATCCGGCGCGATCAGGCGGGTATCGATCGCGTGATTTGCCTGGAGCGAACGTCGTCGCCATGGACAGTTTGATCGTCACGGGAGGGCAGCGCCTGGAAGGGCGCGTCCGGGCGGGCGGCGCCAAAAATGCGGCGCTCCCGATTTTGGCTTCGACCTTGTTGGGGGAAGGAGAATGCACGATTTCCAACCTGCCTCAGGTGAGAGACGTCGCCACCATGATGACGCTTCTCAGCTTACTCGGCGTTTCCGTCAAGCAGGAGGCGGGGCGGGCGGTGATCGACGCGACTCACGTCCAATCACTCGAGGCGCCGTATGATCTGGTCAAAACCATGCGGGCCTCCATCCTGGTATTGGGTCCGTTGCTAGCCCGGTTTGGGGAGGCCGTCGTTTCCCTCCCGGGTGGATGTGCCATCGGTCCGAGACCGGTCGATTTCCATTTGGATGGCCTGCGAAAGCTGGGAGCCACGGTCTCCGTGGATTATGGCTACATCCGGGCCCATGCCCCGAAGTTGGAAGGCCAACGCATCGATTTCGAAGTTCCGACCGTCACCGGCACCGAAAATTTATTGATGGCTGCCTGTCTCGCAAAAGGCACCACAGTCATCAACAATGCCGCCATG
Source organism: Nitrospirales bacterium (assembly GCA_022824735.1). Lineage (GTDB taxonomy): Bacteria > Nitrospirota > Nitrospiria > Nitrospirales > UBA8639 > Bin75. The sequence goes on along the minus strand of JAJDZI010000083.1, from coordinate 9,496 downwards.
GAGCCGGAAATTGTCGATCTGGCCGATTTCCTGATCAAACGCGGGGCCAGGATTTCCGGGGCCGGATCCGGGCGTCTTGTCATCGAAGGGGTTTCAGCGTTGCGTGGAGCGGATCACGAGGTCATTCCCGACCGGATTGAAGCCGGCACGTATGTGATCGCCGGGGCCATGACGGGTGGGCGGGTTGAAGTGGATCAATGCGTACCCGAACATCTGGAGGTCGTGATTTCCAAACTCAAGCAATGCGGCGCCAACCTGTCGGAGGGGACACGGTCGATCACCATCGAGGCCGGATCCCGGTTGCAGGCCCAGGACGTTCAAACGTTTCCCTATCCGGGGTTCCCCACGGATCTGCAAGCGCAAATGATGGCTCTGATGTGTGTGGCGGAAGGAACCAGCGTCATCACCGAATTGGTGTTTGCGGGGCGGTTTCTGCACGTTCCGGAATTGCAACGCATGGGTGCGGTGATTGCGGTTGATGGACACCGTGCGGTTGTGAAAGGATTAGGACGCCTGACGGGCGCGCCGGTCATGGCGTCGGATCTGCGCGCCAGTGCCGCGCTCCTGTTGGCCGGACTGGCGGCAGAGGGTGAAACGCGGATTTCCCGAATTTATCATTTGGAACGGGGATACGAACGGATCGAAGATAAATTACAGGGTTTGGGTGCTTCGGTTCGTCGAGAGGGCTCCGGTTAAGGGTGAGATGGTGACGTGAGATGGTGACCGTCGCATTATCGAAGGGAAAACTGCTGGATCAGGCACTGGCCTTGTTTCAGAAAGCGGGCTATCTGGGTCCGGAATTGTCCGCTGACGATCGCAAACTGGCTTTCGAAGTGCCGCAGTCCGGGCTGTCTTTTCTGGTTGTCCGCCCCACGGACGTGCCGACGTACGTGGAGTATGGCGCCGCCGACGTGGGCGTGGCGGGGAAAGATTTATTATTGGAGCAACAACTGGACGTGTATGAACCCCTGGATCTGCGGATCGGATGGTGCCGGATCTCCGTCGCGGCCTTGGCGGGCTTGGATGAGCGTACGCGCTTATCGTCAAAACTCCGGGTTGCCACGAAGTATCCCAACATCACGGAATGGCATTTTAACCGGCAGGGCGTTCCGGTCGAGATTATCAAGTTGTACGGGTCGATCGAATTAGCGCCGGTCGTGGGTTTGGCGGATCGTATCGTGGATCTGGTGTCGAGCGGAGAGACGCTGAAAGCCAACAACCTCAAAGAAATGGAAACGATTGCGGAATCAACGGCACGCTTGATCGTGAATCGTGCCAGTTTGAAAATGAAGCATCAGGCGATTACCACCATGATTAACAGGTTGCGCAAGAGTCGTCCCAGGACGGCCTGCGCCTGAGGACGTGATGAACGTTTTTTCTTCAAAAGATAAAGCCTATCCCGAGGCGTTGGCCGAGGTCTGCAATCGCGCCGCCCGGCAGCACGCCAAGATCGAAACACGCGTGAAGCGTATCCTGAAAAACATCGAACGCAATGGCGATGCCGCGGTCGCGCGATACGTCAAGAAATTTGACGGCTTGGCCTTGTCACCCAAAAAGTTTCCGGTGTCCTCGAAAGAAATCCAGCAGGCGTATGCGAGCCTTCCAAAGGCGGACCTGCAAGCCTTGCAATTTGCCGCGCGGCGCATTCGCGCGTTTCATCGCAAGCAGCGGGTCTCGACGTGGGTGAGCGAGGAAAAGGGCGTGAAACTCGGGCAACTCATCACCCCGCTGGACGTCGTGGGCTTGTACGTACCCGGAGGGAAAGCCTTGTATCCCTCCACGGTCTTGATGAACGCGATCCCCGCCAAAGTTGCCGGGGTGCCGAGGGTCGTCATGTGCAGTCCGACGACGTCCGGGGTCATCGCTCCTTGTTTGTTGGTTGCGGCGGATCTCGCCGGCGTGGATGAAGTGTACCGGGTTGGAGGCGTGCAGGCGATCGGGGCGTTGGCGTATGGCACCAAGCAGATTCCCAGGGCGGACAAAATCGTCGGACCGGGGAACATGTACGTGGCCGCGGCCAAACGGGCGGTGTACGGGACGGTCGATATTGACATGGTTGCCGGACCGAGTGAACTGCTGGTGATTGCGGATGAATCCGCTGATCCCGCCCATTGCGCCGCGGACCTGTTGTGCGAAGCCGAACACGATGAAGAGGCCCGCGTCTACCTGGTCACGACCTCGGCAGCGTTTGCCAAGAAGGTTGCCCGGGAAATGCGCAATCAACTGCCCAAACTGACGAGGCGACATATTGCCGCGTATTCCGTCGGCCGGTATGCTAAAATCTTCGTCGTCTCAAACTTGGACGAAGCCTTTGACGTGGCCAATGCCATTGCTCCCGAACATTTGGAGGTTCTGTTGCCCAGGCCTTTCGACTACGTGAAAAAAATTCGGCATGCCGGTGCGGTGTTCATGGGGACCCATACCCCGCCGGCCGTGGCGGATTACGTGGCCGGTCCGAATCACGTACTGCCGACCGGGGGCTCCGCGCGGTTTTTCTCGGCGTTGTCGCTCGATGATTACATTAAACGAACGAACATTGTGGCGTATACCCGGGCACAACTGAAGGTCGTCACCCCTTACGTTACGCGGTTGGCTGCCATGGAGGGACTCCAAGCCCACGCTCGTTCCATAGAAAGCCGTGGATCATGAATCTTGCGGGCAAACCACGATGGGCGGCGGTGGACCGGTCCACCGCCGAGACGACCATTCGCGTGGAATTGGGGCTGGATGGGACGGGGCAACGCCGGATTGCCACGCCCGTGCCGTTTGTGGACCACATGCTGGATGCCTTCGCGCGACACGGGTTGTTCGATCTCGTGCTTGATGCCAAGGGCGATACCCATATTGACGATCACCATACGGTCGAGGATATCGGCATGGTATTGGGAAGCGCCATCAGGGAAGCGCTTGGGGACAAAGCCGGGATCCGCCGGTTTGGGTGGGCGACCGTCCCGTTGGATGAAACCTTGGCGGAAGTCGTGGTCGATCTGAGCGGGCGGCCGTTTCTGGTCTATAACGTGACCCTGTCTCACCGGGAAGTGAAAGGGTTTGATCTCGGCTTGTTTGAGGATTTTTTTCAGGCCCTGGCAACGCAAGGCGGGTTGAATCTGCACGTCAACGTTCGGTACGGCCGGAATCCTCACCATATGCTCGAAGCCGTATTCAAGGCTTTTGCAAAAGCCTTGGATCAGGCGACTCGCCAGGATGATAGGGTGGTTGGAGTCCCATCCACAAAAGGGGTTCTCGCCTAATCATTCTAAGGGGTAATGTCGAAGCGAGGAGTGATGAAGCAGACATGATCGCCATCATCGATTATGAGAGAGGGAATTTGCGAAGCGTCCAAAAGGGGTTTGAAACCGTCGGTCATCACGCGGTCGTCACGAGCGATCCTGCGGTTATTGATCGAGCCACCCACGTCGTGCTTCCCGGAGTCGGGGCCTTCGGCGATTGTGTGAGCAATCTCCAACGGTATGGCCTGGTCGAGCCGTTGCGCCGGACGATTGCTCAGGACAAGCCGTTCTTGGGTATTTGCGTGGGATTCCAGGTCCTTTTTTCGGAGAGCGAAGAATTTGGCGTGCATAAGGGATTGAATATTTTCAAAGGTAAAGTCAAACGGTTTCCTTCCGGACCGGCTCAGGCGTCGTTAAAGATTCCGCATATGGGCTGGAACACGATTCAGGTGAAGCGGCCCATGCCGTTATTCGAAGGCATCAGTCCGGAGGCTCACGTCTATTTTGTCCATTCCTATTACGTGGAACCGGAAGAGACCGACGTGGTGTGTACCGAAACGCGGTACGGCGTTCCTTTTGTGTCGAGTGTGGCCAGGGGAAAGGTCTTTGCCTGTCAATTTCATCCGGAAAAAAGTCAAAAGGTCGGACTTCAATTGCTCAAAAATTTCGGGGCATGGAATTGAACGCGTTCATCACCACCGGCGCGCACCGGCGAGAGGCACGTTGGTTGCCGGCAACGTTTCTTCTGCTTTGGGGGTGTGGGGCCTGTGCCGCGGACCCGGTCACCGTTACATCGCATCCCCAGCTTGCGTCCCAAGTGATCACCAAAGTTGCGATTGCGCCGTTTCGCGTGGTCAAAGCAAAGGGGGGGATCTCTCTTGCTTTCAGAACACCGCCTCCGGCGGACCTTGCTAATCCCCAAATCCATCAGTCGTTAGGGAACGTCAGTGATGCATCGATTCCCGGCCGGTCTCGCCCGGTACGGGTTTCCGTGCCGGACTCCGTTCCCGACATGATCCGGCATATGGTGTATGCCCAGTTACGGCTCAAGCCCAGGATTCAGGTTATCCCCCCTGAAACCGTCGGACAGGCCCTTGACGGCTTGGAGGGATCTGCCCAAACCATGAATAGTCGGGAATCTGCGCGTCTCTTGGGGGAACGGCTGGGCGTGGATGCGGTGCTTGAGGGCGTTGTCCGAGTGTACCGTGAACGCGAAGGCACGAAGTTTGCTGCTCATCCCGCGGCGGTCGGATTCGAAGTCCGGTTGGTCGGGGTCAAGGACGGCAAGGTGTTGTGGGTGGGCGATTATTTCGAAGAGCAAAAGCCGCTGACTCATGATTTCAAGGGATTCCTCGAACGAGGGGGAACATTCGTGACGGCCGAAGAGCTGGCGCGCACAGGGGTCGTTCGCATGCTGCAAGGCTTACCCTTGGGTACGGAGTAGCATACGTTTCCGTCTCGTCTCACCGGGGATGTCTCGTTCGAGGCATACACTCATCAAAAGCAGGTTCCAGGAAGGGCGTTCAACTCATGATGGTCATCCCTGCAATTGATTTGAAAGACGGGCGGTGCGTCCGGCTCCGGCAAGGCGACATGGCGCAGGAAACGACCTATTCAGACGATCCTGCGGCCATGGCCCGGCAATGGGAAGCCTTGGGCGCCGAACGGTTACACGTCGTCGATCTCAATGGCGCGGTCAACGGGAAACCTCACAACATGGCGCAGGTGCAAGCGATTGCCGCAGCCGTTTCCATCCCGATTCACGTAGGCGGGGGGATACGATCGTTGGAGGTCATGGAAGAGTATTTTTCTTCCGGCGTCGGCCGGGTGGTGTTGGGAACGGCCGCATTGGAAAACCGGGCGTTTCTCGACAATGCCTGTGCGAGCTTCCCCGAGAAAATTTTCGTCGGGGTTGACGTGAAACAGGGAAAGGTCGCATTGCACGGCTGGACCAATCTTTCCGAGTCAACGGCGGGGCACGTGTTGGCTTCCTTGACGGACTATCCGCTCGCCGGAGTCATCTTTACCGAAATCAGCCGTGACGGGATGTTGGAAGGTCCGAACGTGTCGGCCCTGCGGGACGCGATGCAGGCTTCTCCGGTTCCCTTGATTGCCTCGGGGGGAGTGACGCACGTGGAGGATATCCGTGCGATCAAACGGTTGGGGCAAAAGATTATCGGAGTCATCGTCGGCAAGGCCTTATACGAAGGCGCGTTGGACCTCACCGCGGCGTTGGCCGAGGCTCGTGCGTGAGGCGGGGATGTTGACCAAACGCATCATTCCCTGTTTGGACGTGAAGGATGGCCGGGTGGTCAAGGGCGTGAGCTTCGTGAATCTTCGCGACGCCGGGGACCCGGTCGAGGTCGCGAAGATCTACGATCGAGCCGGCGCCGATGAACTGTGTTTTTTGGACATCACCGCTTCTCACGAAAATCGGGATACTCTCCTGGACATCGTGTCCCGGACGGCCGAGCAGGTGTTTATGCCGCTCACGGTTGGTGGTGGAATTCGTACCCTCGAAAATATTCGGCAATTGCTGAACGCGGGGGCGGACAAAGTCAGCATCAACACGGCCGCCGTGAAGAATCCGGAGTTCGTGACGGCTGGGGCTCATCGATTTGGTTCCCAATGTATTGTCGTCGCGATCGACGCGAAACAGGTCGAGGAAGCCGGCTCCGCGCGATGGGAGATTTTCACCCACGGAGGGCGCAACCCCACGGGATTGGATGCCGTGGTATGGGCCCGACACATGGAGGAAAAAGGGGCCGGTGAAATCCTGTTGACCTCAATGGATCAGGATGGCACCAAAGACGGCTATGACCTGCCGTTGACGAGGGCCGTTTCGGAAGCCGTGTCCATTCCGGTCATCGCATCCGGTGGAGCCGGAACGATCGCGCACCTGTATGAGGCCCTCGGAGAGGGAAAGGCCGATGCCGTGCTTGCGGCCTCGATTTTTCATTATCAAACCTACAGCATCGGTGACGCAAAAACCTACCTCAAGGAGCACGGGCTTCCCGTGCGTATTGTGAATGGCTGTGGAATCTGAAGGCAGCGCGGCTTCCAACGACCTCAAGGTGCAGTTCGATGAGCGCGGGCTGATACCGGCGGTTGTCCAGGATTGGCGTGACGGCGCAGTCCTCATGGTGGCGTATATGAACCGGACAGCGCTTGACCAGACGTTACAAACCGGGTACGCGCACTTCTGGAGCCGTTCGAGGCAACGGCTTTGGAAAAAAGGGGAGACTTCCGGCAATGTTCTGCTTTGCAAACGGGTGTTTCTTGATTGTGACGGGGACGTTCTCCTGGTCAAAGTCGAACCCGCCGGGCCCGCGTGTCATACGGGAGCCCGGACGTGTTTTTTTGCGGAAGTGACGCCTCAGGGCGTGGCGGCGACGCGCGGCGATGAAGAAGCGAACGGAAGCATTTTCGATCGACTGTATGAAATGGTCCGGCAACGGAAGGCTCATCCACAAGAGCATTCCTATGTATCCTCCTTGGTGAAAGACGGGCCGGATCGCATCCTGAAAAAAGTCGTGGAGGAGGCCGGGGAAGTCGTGCTGGCCGTCAAAGCAGAACACCGGGAAGAAATCATCCACGAGGTGGCGGACCTGCTCTTTCACACCATTGTGGCCATGGGACATTGCGATATTCCCATGACGGCCATTCAGCAGGAACTTGGTAAACGCTTCGGCAAAACGGGTATCAGGGAGCCGGGGCAATCCCGGTGAGAACCGCGTTCCCGCGCAGGTTGACTTGTCGGTATATCGCTGGTATAGTGCAAAAAAGGTTATTTCCAAAAAAGTTGTGACCGCCTAGCTCTTGCAGAAAGAGGGTACCGACAGAGGCTTCGGAGAAGAGCCTTGACAACGGCACGAGCTGGAATCCCTCCCGCTACCCTTCAACAAATCCGTGACTCTGTTGACATTGTGGACGTGGTGTCCCGGTATGTCACGTTGTCGAAAACGGGTCAGAATTTTCGAGGCCTTTGTCCGTTCCATCAGGAAAAGACTCCGTCTTTTACCGTGACCCCCGTGCGACAGATGTTTTACTGTTTCGGGTGTGGAACCGGAGGCGATATCTTCACCTTCCTGATGCGGAAGGAAGGGCTGGAGTTCCCGGAAGCGGTGAGAGATCTTGCCGAACGGGCGGGAATCTCTCTTCCTGCGTCACAGGGTTTTTCACAATCCCAAACGGGTCAGCGAAAACGATTGGAAGGCCTCCATGCCTTGGCCAATGCGTGGTTTCAGCAGAACCTGCATGATCCGGCCAAAGGCCGGTTGGCTTTGGCGTACCTTGCCGAGCGTGGTCTTGAATTATCGACCCTGAAAGAGTTCGGCGTGGGATATACGTTGCCTTCGTGGGACGGACTCACCAACTACTTAACCAGGCAAGGCGCGACCCCTTCCGACCTGGCCGCCTCGGGTCTGGTGGCGGCCAAGGATGCCCAGGGGGCCTCGAAGTCCACGAGATTCTATGACCGGTTTCGCGGCCGGGTCATGCTGCCGATCCACGACCTGGGCGCGAAGGTGATTGCCTTCGGCGGCCGGGTGTTTGAAGAGGGCACTCCCAAGTACCTGAATTCTCCAGACACGGCGCTGTTTCAGAAGGGGCGTGTCTTGTATGGGTTGCACAAGGCGCGGGAGGCGACCCCGCACCTTGACTCTTTGGTGCTCGTCGAAGGCTACTTCGACGTGTTGGCGCTGCATCAGGCGGGCATTCGTCAGGTTGTCGCGCCCTTGGGAACCGCACTGACGTCCGAGCATGCCGTCCTGCTACGCCGGTTCGTCAACACCGTTGTGCTGATCTTCGACGGCGATGCCGCGGGGACCGGCGCGGCGTTACGCGCACTTGACGTGTTTCGGGAGAGTGGAATCACCGTCAAGGTCGTGGTCATGCCTCAAGGACATGATCCCGATTCCTACGTGCGGGCGCATGGGGCGGAAGATTTTCTCGCGTTGCAGGACCAAGCCCTGACGTTGTTGGAGTGGGCCGTGGCTCAACGTCTGGAAGGGGCCGCTCACGCGACGATCGAAGAGCGGACCCGGCGAGTCGACGACATACTCCGCATCCTGGCCAAAGGTTCAAACCCTATTGAAAAGAATGAACAGATCCAGCGCGTAGCCGAGCGATTGGGTGTCAAGCCGCAATTGCTTCTTGATCGATATTCTGCCGTGCTGGATCGTCGTCAAGGCAGTTCTCGATCTCAAGGGAAAGCACCAACGTCCGGCAAGCGACGCAACGAAACAAGGGAATTTCGAGAGGAACGCGAAATCGTTTCGTTCATGGTGCAGGGGAGCTTGCATCCGGAACACCTCAAGGAGTTGCGGCCTGAGTCTTTCCGGTCGCCCCTCTATCGCCGGCTCGTGGAAATAGGAATGCAACATCTCGACACGGAAGGCGGCATTGATTTGTCGGGATTCTTCGCGGAAATCGAATTGGATGAGACGTGTCGCGATCCAGTTGCGGAGTTGGCGGTGTCCGTGACGCATTTTGAGAACCGCGATGAGTATATTCAGGGTTGTTTGAGAGCGTTGTCACAAAAATACTTGAGAACCCGGCTGGACGAATTGATTGCTCAGCTTCGAATCGCCGAACGAGAGCAGCGAACGGATGACGTGGATTGTCTGAATTCCCAAATCGAAGCGTTACGCGGGAAAAAGGCCGGGTTAGCCTCCTCCACCTTAGCTCCATAACAAGGGTCCTTTATGGCAAAGACGATCGCCTCCAAACTACGGAAAGAAGAATCGGCATTGGCAACAAAGAGTCAACGGGGCAAGGTGGCTCAACCTCTTCCCGAAGCGCCGATTGAACCGGAGTTGGTTTCCAGGAAGACCGGGGAGCAGGACGATTTACTGGAAAAGAATGATCCGGAAATCGATCTGACCCCCGGTGACTTGAGTCGAACTGATGATCCCGTTCGTTTGTATTTGCGAGAGATGGGAAGCGTCTCGTTGTTGAGCCGCGAAGGGGAAATCGAGTTAGCGAAGAAGATCGAAGAGGGCAAGGAAGAGATGACGCGGGCGATCGCGGGGCTGCCGATGACCCTGGAGACGTTGGAGACCTGGCGGGGGCGGCTGAAGAAGCGGGACGTGAGCGTGGGGGAAGTGGTGCTGGTGCATGACCCAGGGGAAGACGACCTGGAGGACGCGGAAGTGGCCGAGGCGCAGGAAGAAGAAGAACTCCGGCAGCAGGCCCTGGCGGACTTGGATCAGGTGCGGCGGTTGGGGAAGACGCTCCGGCGGCTGTACGAGCGGCGGCGGGGCGCG
>JAJDZI010000125.1 GCA_022824735.1 Nitrospirales bacterium | reverse complement strand
TTTTGGTGATGTGTGACCAGTAGGCGGAAAAACCCACGTTCGCCCAATCGGTCTTCCAGTCCATTGTGCCTTGAACGTTGAATCCGGCCACGTCGCTTTCCCCGCTGTTGACGAACGGGCTTTCAATCATGTCAACGAAATCTCCATCGCGTGCCACGGTGACGCCTGAGGGCAGCCGGCCCTCTGCTTCCAGGTCGATGATGGACTGTCCGCGCAACCTGGTCGGCACGTCGGACAGTGCGATCCTGAACCAGTCTGCGCTCAAGGAAAACGGCCCCAGGCTCATGACGGCTCCGAGGCTGAAGCTTTCGGCCTTGTCCAGCTTCAGGTTGGGGTTCCCCCCGCTCACGAGGTCCACCTGGTACCTGGGGCAATCTTGCAGGTTGCCGGTGAACGTTGTTTTGTCACAAATGTATGGATAGCTGATGGTTTGTTGTTGGTGTAGAACATCCAGGTCCGGTGCCCTGGATGCCCGGTTCCAGGACCCACGGAGCGTGAGGGTCTTGTGGACTCGGTACCGGCTTGTGACCTGGTGGGAAAAGGCCGTGCCGACGTCATTATGTTCATCGACCCGCCCTGCGAGGACAAGATCCCAATCGTTGCGCACGGGAAGGGCCACTTCCGTGAAGGCGGACCATCGCCGGCGTTCACCGGAGAACGAGTTGCCTGCCGAGCCGAGCACGTCCGAGGCTTCGTAGGATCTGTTCTCGACGTCCTGATAATCGTAGGCGTCCCTCCGTTCCTCGTGGGCGAATGCGGCGCCCACGGCCCATTTTGCGTCGCCCCCACCGAGCGCAAAGGCCGGACCGTCGAATACGATACGGGCTGTTTTGTGATCCGTGACTTGCTCGCGGGCCAACGTGAGCCCCGTATTGCGGATGGCCGCCAGGTGGGCCGGGTCCGTCGAGAAGGGGTTTTCAATGTCATAGTTCCCCGCTTCGATGGCTTGTTGGGCGAGAGTCTCGCTCACGAACGTATTGCCGATGACCCGGGTGTCGTGACGATAGTACCTGACGTAAGCGTTATAATTGGTCCTGCCGACGAACCCGCCACGGAACCCCAGCGTGACGTCGTATTCATCGGTGTCCGTCAGCCAATCGCGGTTTCCATGGCCGGCGAATCGATGGGCCAGGAAGACCTTGTCCGGGAGGGTGTCAATTTCGGGATCTTGCCGTAATTGCTGTTTGAGTGTTTCCGAGGGAGCAAAGGAGAAGGTGCCGACCGGTGGAGCATAGCGTTCTTCCGTGCCGTCCCAGGCAGCCCTGAAATCGAGGTACATATCCACGTCCTGAACAAGCGGGTGATCGAAATTAAAAAACAGGGTCTCCCGTTCCTGATGGGCATTCGGTTCCAGGTGCCGTGCGATGTCGGCATATGCAAAGCCGCAGCCTGTGCCGGAGGCAGCCCCTGGCGGCTGGGTCAGGACGCCGGTGTATGCGCTGCCTTCGCATTTGCCCAGGGCGCGTCCGACTGTTTTGCTGCCCGTATTGACCAAAAGGGTGTTGCCGCCTACCGAAACGCCCGACGTATCGGCGAATGGGCCTCCCGGAATCCATGAGGCGCGGCTGTAACTCCGGTCCTTGTCGCGGATCGTCTCTCTCCGGAACAGATCGGCCCCGATCGTCAGGTGACCATGTCCGAGTGCGCTTCCCCACAAGACGCTGCCTTGACCGAAATCACCGCCGGCTTGGGTCGTCCAGGCAGGGCTTGCCTGGATCTGGAGGCCTTCAAGATCGCGTTTGAGCACGATGTTGATCGCGCCGCCGATGGCATGTCCGCCACGTAAGGCTGCGGCGCTGTCACCCAGGATCTCGATGCGCTCGACGCCCGAGATCGGTAGCGTATGAAAGTCAAAGGTCGAATCGGACACGCGGCGGCCGTTGATGAGTACGGCGACGCGGTCGGATCCAGCCACGAACGGCCGGAAAATTCCGAAGTTGTTATAGCCCCGACGCCCAAACAGCAGGTCATAGACGTTTCTCATGCCGGACAGTTCAATATCCTCACGGTCGATGACGGTGAGGGGACGCACCGCGTTCGCCGGGGCAGTGGGGATCTGGCCGGCCACGGACGGGATCCAATCGGCGGCATGGACTTGTGGGGTGAGGGCCGTCATTGTTGCCATAACCCACAAGATGATGACGGGTATCATGTCGGTGTTGTACTTGCTGAATCGCAGACGCACAACGAGTCTCCGGCATAGGGTGTGCATTTGAAATCCCCTCATGCAACGCATCTTATTGATAACGTCGGTTTGAGGGGGATCAGAGGCTCCTTACATGATTTGATAGTCGAGGTCCACCATCTTGGTGGCGACGTTGGCGGCTTCTCGAAGTTTTTTCATGGCCTCTGACGTGTCACGGATGAGCCAGATCTTGATGTTGAGCTGTTCGATCGGTTCGATCGAGTTTTCGTTTCGGAGTTTGGCGATTGACCAGACGACTTCGGTGAGCACCGGGAAATCGATGTCCGAGGATTCGTCCATGTCTTCCAAATTCTTGTTGAGATAATCGAGCAACGGCGGAGTGATGTCGGGGTCTCCGGTGTGGGCGCCGACCAAGCCCAATCCTTTGGCCGCAGCAGCTTGAATCTTCGAATTTTGAGTCGTGACAAAGATATCCGTGAGGATGGGCGTTGCCGACCTGCCGAGTCCGGCCAGGGCGATAATCGCTTCTTCGGCGTATTCGGCGTTTTCGTCTCTCGCCAATTTCACCAAATGGGGAAAGGCCTGTTTGGATTGAATACGGGACAGGGTGGAGAGAATCCGCAATTTGCGGCGTTTATCCGTATCCGGATTCTCCAGGAGTTGAGCCAAGCGGTCGGTATGCCTCCATTCCGTGGCGATCATGACCGGAAAATCGAAATCCTGTAGCTTCAGGTTCAATTGTTCCAAGGCGTATTGTCCGGAGCTTTTGGCCTTGGCCTTTCGTGCTGCGGCATAGGCGTCCGTGAAATCCGTCCGGGTTTCCTTGTACCACCCCAGGTCCCGTCCTTCGAGGCGATAATTGAAGAGACAGGCCGGTCCCTTCCACAGGCGGGCAGGGGCGTCGGCTAATTCCGCGTCTCCACCGGAGCGCGTGGTGCCCGTCCACCGTTTTCGTTCTTCGCACTTGATCTTGAACTCCACGTCGTGGGGCTCTTTCCGGTCGGTGACAACGCTGTAGCCGATGGCTTCCAACCGCGTTTGTGCCGTGGTCAGCAAGTTGGCCGGGGGGACTCGCCCGTTCTCCGTCAGCGCAAGGACGTTGAGGTATATCGTGTTGATCTTGGCTAATTGGGCCCTTTGTTCGTTTGTGATGTGGCTTCGGCGTGCCATGCTTTCGGTCGTGACCGCCAAAAGGAGTAAACAGACGAGTATGCCTGAAACGTATCTCATGATGAATCCTCCTGACAGGGATCAGGGTGAACCTGGAAACCGGTAACCGGGATATGAATAGCACCAATAGTACCGAATAACAGGTGCGTATGGGAAGGGGGGATTTCTCTATCCAAGGATGACGGATGGGGGTTAACTGACGTGTCCGTCCAGGTCGAGCTGCTTATACGTCCAATTCGCCGCCTCCCGGAGGTCGGCCATTTCTTGTGAGTTGTCCCTGATTAACCACACTTTCTGATTCAGTTCATCCATGGGTTCAATTGAGAGTTCGTCTCTCAGTTTGCCGAGACTCCAGACCACTTCAGTCAAAACGGGGAAATTAATATCATCAGAGGAATCGAAGTGCTGCAAGGCGGCTTTCAGGTATTCAATCAACGGGGGAATGGCCGTGGGGTTTCCGCTGCCTCCGGCCACGTCACCCAAGGCTTTGGCGGCGGCAGCCTGGATCTCGGGTTGCGTTGAGGATTGAAAGAGGTCGGTCAGAAACGGGATGGAATCTTCTCCCACGCCGGTGAGCGCTTCCACGGCTTCCTGGGCCAGATCTTTGTCCTGCATCAGCTTGGTCAAATGCGGGAGCGCCGCTTCGGCTTCGATTTCGCTCAGCGCGGACAGGATAAACAATTTACGGATTTTGGGCGTGTCCGGCGCGTCGATCAGTTGTATGAGCCGGTCGGGCTGCCCCCATTCTGCCGCCAGCAGCACCGGGAAATCATATTGGTTGAGACGTTCGGCCAATTTGGTCAGGGCATAGTCCCCTGCGTCTTTCGCTCCGGCCTCTTTCGCGGCTTCCATGGCATCCTGGAAGGAAGTCCGGACTTCCTTGTACCATCCAAGGTTCTTCCCATCGACCAGGTAGGTCAATAAACACGCCGGCCCTTTCCAGAGCCGCGCCGGCGCATCAAGCAGTTCGGCATCGCCTCCTTCCGCGGTGGTGCCGGTCCACGTTTTCCGCTCTTCACACTTCACTTTGAATTCGACGTCATGGGCTTGTTTGCGGTCGGTGGTTATGGAAAATCCGACTTCCATAAGACGTTGCGAGGCGAGAGCCTGTAGTGGTTCGGAGTTGGTTCGCCCTTTTTCCGTGAGCGCAAGCGCGTTCACGAAGACGGTCTGAGCTTTCTGGAGTTGTTGTTTCTGTTCCGGAGTCAAGTGGGTTCGGCGAGCAGAACTTTGATGGACAAAAATGAGGGAAACGCTGAGGATTGCACAGATGATGAAAACCAGATTTTTCAAAAGAAGCCTCCTTTCGCATGGGCTAGGGTGGCTGCTCAATCGCGCTTTTTACTATACTCCCGCCTCGCAAAAAATCAACAGGTCTTTCAGGCGCGCTAGGTCAGGTCGATATGTTGAGGTTCCTTGAATGGGTGTGTAATACTAACCCGCATTATGTTGAAGAAAAAGCAAATAGCCGTCATCGGGGCGGGAAACATGGCGGAAGCCATTGTCTCCGGTTTGTTGAAAAACGGTATTGTGAATCCTGGTCAGATTTGTGCCACGGACGTGGATGCCCAACGATTAGCGCATTTCCGCAAGACCTTCAAGGTCCGGGTATCACGAGATAACCAGGTCACTTCTTCATCCAGTGATATCGTTATATTAGCAGTAAAACCTCAAGTTATGAATAAGGTTTTGAGTGGGCTGGAGCTATCTCGAAGTTCCGGTCAACTCATTATTACCGTGGCGGCGGGAGTTTCTATCTCGACCATTATCGCCGGGTTGCATTCCCGGGCTCGCGTGGTCCGGGCGATGCCCAATACTCCGTCTCTTGTCCTGGAGGGCGCAACGGCCCTCGCGGGTGGACCCGGGGTGACGACTGACCAAATGAAGGTGGCCCGGGCGGTGTTCGAGGCCATGGGACAAGTGGTGGTGGTTGATGAGCCGCTCCTGGATGCGGTGACCGGCCTGAGCGGCGGCGGGCCGGCGTACGTGTATCTGTTTATCGAGGCCTTGGCCGATGGCGGCGTAAAAATGGGGCTCTCCCGTGCGCATGCTCAACTCCTGGCGGCACAAACGGTGTTGGGCGCGGCCAAAATGGTTATCGAAACGAAGGCCCATCCCGGATTGCTGAAAGATCAGGTGGCGTCCCCCGGCGGGACGACTATCGCCGGCTTGCACCGGCTTGAAAAAGGACGATTGCGAGGAACGGTGGTCAGCGCTGTTGAAGCTGCAACCCTTCGTTGTCAGGAATTACGACAACAGGCTATGGTCTCCGGGGAGTCCCCTGATACATCTCAGCAGGCCAAGCAGACCATGACGTGACATTGCCGTCAAGGGACGCGGCGGAGAATCACCTTGGAACAGGACCATTCAATGGAACAGGACCATTCAAGCGGGTGCGAAGAGAAGAAAGGAGTCCATTGTGCAGTATTGGGTCAAAGTGGTGTTTACCGATAACCAGGAACTCATGGTCAGTGATGCTCTTCGTCATACAATCAGCGATGATATGGAAATCCTGGAAATTGACACTCCCAAGGAAGTTGTCATCATTCCCCTCAAGCAATTGAAATACTTTTCCTGTGATGCCGCGGTGTTCAGTAATAAAAAATAGCCGGTCCGGAATGGTCAGCGCCGTGTTTTTGTGGTGCTTGACGTGAAAGGTCGCGTCGTACGGATCGTGTAGGGTACAGGAATGGAAAGACGAGTCACATCCCATACTGAGGAAGAGGAAATGAATCAGCGCCGGCATTTGCTGGCGCTGGCTCGAAAAGGGGACCAACAGGCCGTCAATCAACTCATGGAGTTGTATCAGGTTCGGGTCTATAGCGGGAATAGCCTCAAATCCCTGGAGCTTCGCAAATCGCTACCGGTCCTGAGCCCTCCCAAACCCAAGGAAACGCCGTCTTCTTCCAAGGCAAAGCCTGCCAAGAGCCTCAACGTTGCGGCCAAGCAATCTAAAACCGCACCGAAAGCCGCGCCGAAAGCCGCGCCGAAAGCAACACGGTCTACAGCTTCGAAGGCAACTCCAAAATCCGCATCATCCAAGCCGAAAACAAAAACGGCCCCTCAAAAGGTTTCTCGCAAGGCTTCTTCTAAAGATGCGGCGCAAAAGCGGAGTGCGCGCGAACCCACTTCCAAGCCGCGGGTACGGCCTCGTGCTCCGGTGAAATCCAAGGCAAAAGCCCAAACCAAAGGGAAGACCAAGGCGACGATCAAGGCAAGACCCGCGCCGGCTTCAAGAGCAAAGCGATCTCGTTGACACTAGCGAACGGAGACTCGCAATCCGCCGGCTGCAAGTTTCCAGGCGATCGTTTCGGCTGTCTTTTGAGTTCCCTGGTAGACTTGGGCGTTCCCGTGATGGTCGATCCGCCAAGCCAATTCAAAGGCTTTGGACGAGGTCATGCCGGGAATGTGCCGGCAAAACAAGTCGATGACTTGTTGATACGTGTGACAATCGCAATTGTACACGATCACTTCGGCTTCAAAGTCACGGCCGGTACCCTGATCGGTTTCCTGTTCCGTGACTTCCGTCACGTGTGCGGCGGGAAGATTACTCATACGGCATTGTACTCATGAGTCGTCCATCACACAATACGGGACGTGCGTTGCGTCGCGCTTGCATAGCGGGAAAAGGGAGGGGGCTTGAGTAGAACCCTGTTAGTGACGGGAGCGGCGGGATTTATCGGTAGTCACACCGTTCAGACGTTGGTTGCTCAGGGCGACCGGGTCGTGGGTTTGGATAACCTGAACGACTATTATGACCCGGACAGGAAACGCGCCAATTTGGAGGAAGTCCGCCAAGCCCTGACCCGGAATGGTTCACACGAAGCCTTTACGTTCGTCCAGGGAGACATTCGAAACCGGCAAACCGTGGAAGAACTGTTTTCGTCTCATGAGTTTGATGGGATTGTTCACTTGGCGGCGATGGCCGGGGTTCGCGTTTCGATAGAGAATCCCCATCTCTACTGCGACGTGAATATCAACGGGACGCTGAATCTGCTGGATGCCGCCGTGGGAAGGCTTGGGCGTCGAAGCCGGCGTGACACGGTGCCCACCTTCGTGTTTGCTTCCACTTCGTCCGTGTACGGCAATACGGAAGCGATTCCTTTTCGCGAAAACGATCGATGTGACCGCCCCCTGGCTCCGTATGCCGCCAGCAAGAAAGCCGGAGAATTGTTGGGCTATTCGTATCATCACGTGTATGGGTTACCATTTACGGCTCTCAGGTTTTTCACGGTGTACGGTCCCAGGGGACGCCCGGATATGATGGCTTACAAAGTACTGGACAATATCTGTTTCGGGCGTGACGTACCGCTGTACAATTCAGGGAACATGCGCCGGGATTGGACGTTCGTGAGCGATATTGTCCGTGGCGTGGTCAGCGCCGTCGACCGGCCGTTCGGGTACGAGATCTTGAATCTCGGACGAGGAGAGCCCGTTTCAGTGGCTGAATTTGTTCGAGTGATTGAAGAATGCGTTGGACAAAAGGCCAGCGTCGTGTCCGCTCCCATGCCGGAGGCCGATATCGTTTCCACGTGCGCCGATATTTCCAAGGCGCAAGAACTATTGGGCTATGCTCCGCAAATCCCTGTGCGCGAAGGAATCAGCCTGCTTTGGGCGTGGTATCAGAAGAGCGTGTTAGGCCGATGAGGCCTGTAGGTCGGATTAGCGGAGCGTTATCCGACAAGGATCTGAATCTTTGCGACCCCGGTAGTGTGATGATAAAGTGAATTGCCCGTGCTGGAGTGGTGAAACAGGCAGACACCCGGGACTTAAAATCCCGTGCTTCGCAAGAAGCGTGCCGGTTCAAGTCCGGCCTCCAGCACCAATACCTTCCTGAATCGAAAGATTGCACGGGATGGCGGCGACCAATTGAGCGAGCGGCAGTGACGGGAGAGTGTGCCGACGTTTGCCGATGCCTTACAAACGGTTATTGCTTTGCACGAAGGGACGTGGAAAGACAAGGGCCGGACGCGAGAACATTAGCAGAACAGTATGAAGCATTATGTTTTGCCGTCACTTGGTCGAATGAGAATCTCCGATATTGAGGCGCGGGACGCGTTGCGGATTGTCGGGCCGTTATGGACGGTGAAACATGAAATGGGCAAAAAGTAAAGCGGC
Source organism: Nitrospirales bacterium (assembly GCA_022824735.1). Lineage (GTDB taxonomy): Bacteria > Nitrospirota > Nitrospiria > Nitrospirales > UBA8639 > Bin75. The sequence continues at coordinate 8,038 of JAJDZI010000125.1, read as the reverse complement.
GAATATCGGCCGTCATGGAAAAGGCCGTGTGGGAGATTCCAGGATCACGGACGAAAACCGGCAAAGCGTTTCGGGTACCGTTGTCTTCCCGTGCTTTGGAGATTTTGAAGGAACAAAAAGCCGTCGTTGGTGATTCGCCGTTGGTCTTTCCGGCGCCACGGGGAAGCGTCATGTCGGATGCGACCATGAGCAAGATGGTGCGTCAAGCAAACATTGATGGTGTCCCTCATGCCATTGCCAGGGCGTGTTTCAGGTCTTGGGCTACGGACGCCAATTTCTCAAGAGAAATTGCCGAGGCCTGTCTGGCGCATGTGACGAAAGGGACAGAAGCCGCCTATCAACGAAGCGATCTGTTTAACCGGCGGCGAGCGGTGATGCAACAGTGGTCCGACTACGTCACCAGGGCGCCACGTGCCGACGTGATTCCGTTGCACGGATGATCGACACAGACCTGCACTCTATCTTCCCGGTTGAGACCCTCCTAGCTTCCCACTCACCAGGCATATGTCAATAAGGTGACACTCGACTTCTCGCGGCCGGGCAAGCCGACCGATAATGCCTACATTGAGTCGTTCAACGGGCGCTTGCGGGAGGAGTGCTTGAACGTGCACTGGTTCGAGGATTTGACGGATGCGCGGGCGAAGTTGCAGGTTTGGAAACAGGAATACAATGAGGAGCGACCTCACCGGTCTCTCAAGAACCTCATGCCCTTGCAGTACAAGGCGCAATGACACCAACAGAGGTCAGAAAATCGCTAATCCCGTGGACTAAAGATTGGGGTCCCCTCATTCGGTCATTTCGTCACTTTCGATGTGGACCTAAATTGGGAGGAAGGTCAGGGGGCCGAAAGAGGGCGCGTCATGCGCCCTCTTTTTTTTGTGCCTACATGCTACCAGGAACCGAGAACCGGGCTGGAGTCTCCCACAAGGGCTGGACTTCAGAATTTGAACCGTCAGAAGACGACGTCGGAGGAAAAACGGAAAGAGGGCAGTAAAGAGAAAAAGGACTAGGACGGATTTGCCTGAAACACGACAACCGTTAAATGGAGAGAATGAAGTGACCCGTATTGAAAGGCGGTCTCATGAATGACTTCATTCGTTCCCTTACGTCTCTTTGGCATTAGGTTTCCGAACCGTATTAGGAGCGTACTCATTCATCCACCTCTGAACGCCATCGCGTAAAAGTTGAGCAAAGGCCAATGCATGCTGAGGGGACATGACCACGTGTGTCTTCTTCTCACGTATGAGATTGCCGGTCTCGTCTTCCTGAATCTCAAAAAACAAAAGCCGGATATCCCAAGGCGAACTCCCAATTTCGACGTAATTTGAATAGGTCGAAAGATAGTCCGCTGCCCGCCGTTGTGGCAGTTCAGTCAGATTGATGCTTGTTGGTTTACCTTGCCTGGTGCGTTTTGTAGGCATGTTGGTTCCTCTTTAGTGGCAAAAAGGTTTTTGTTTCGTAGAAAACTGCTAAAATCACAGGAATTTGGGCGTTTGGATTTTGTCATTACCCAGGCCGGTATTTTCGTGCCATCAAGGTACATCCTGGTCTTCGTTTTATCTTGGGGTCGTGTTAATATAGTTAGCTTATCCGATACCTTATTTAAAAAAACGGTCTCCGCTGAAGGCGTTTTGATAGATTGAGCAAGCTCCGTTGGTTGGTCATACTCGCTGCTGGCAACTAAAGCTTCCATCAGTCGAGCGTACACGTTGCTGGAAGCTACGGCTTCCTTTAGTTGGATATTAGCGTCGCAGGTAACTACAGTCTTCTTCAGTTGGACATACGCGACGTTGGTATCCTCAGCCTTCATCCACAGATGGTCGTCCTCAAAGCTGGCAACGTTAAAAACCTCAGGATTAAATGCCGCTTCACGGTTTACCAACTCGCTGAACGAAACAAAGTCTACCAGTAACCCGACGTCAAAGGCAGAGGACAGGCGGTACAGCGTTCGCAAGGAGAGCGGGTCCCGACCAGGCTGCTCGATATGGGATATCCGGGCCTGCGGTATGCGACAACGGGCAGCCAGTTGGGCTTGTGTCCAGCCTCTGGCCTTTCGGAGTGCCCGGATTTGGAATGGTATTTCGATCGAGAGTTTCGATTCTGCGTAAGCGTCCCGGTACTCTTTAGACTGTAACTTCTGCCATCGCTTAGACTTATTAAGCTGAGACTTAGAAAGCGAGTTCACGTGTACTTGCCCCTCCTTCTTGTTTTTCGTCATCTTTTACTTCGTTATCCCGCCCTTCGTTGTCCTGAATTTCGTTACGGCGTCTTTCTGCCGCTTCGTAGGCATTTGCTGGATCATACCGCCCATCCTTATGTGTGAAGCCACATAGGAATGTCACGCACCTATCAGACGAAATGTAACAGAACATCCGATGGGGGACTCCATTTTCACCCCTCCAACGTGCTTCGAGCAATTCTCGAAAACCCCTAAAATGCGGCATTTCGAGTATAACTAGCTTCCGGGCTATCTCTATGAACCTGTCAGCTCTCGCTTTATTTCCTGGCGTCAGGTCTTCATACCATTCTGTTACGGGACATTTCCCTGTCTCGCTCTGATATTCTCGAAACTCCCACACATTATTTATCACTTTTTTCTGATAATAGCCAATTGTGAAGAAACTCGCAAGCCTTGGGTTAGGGAACTGCTGGTCCTGAACACACCCTCGGCGTCACCTTTCCCCCACTCCCATCCCGGCAGTCAGAATGCCGTCATGTCCTTGCGCCCGACGCAGATCTCAATTGAGGGAGAAGGTCGAGGCGGTTCAACGAATGTTCCATCTTTGTCGATAACCCTTCACCATGTCATCCGATACGTCCTTGGCATAGCAGAGGGCAGACGCGCCGCCAAGTCTGCTATACGCGCTCCGGTTGCCGCACCGACTTCCTGCGTCATCAACACTATAAGCACACGGGAACTGCCCGGATAACTTGCGATTGACTCTTGGACTAAAATTTGTTTGATTTCGGCATCGGTTTTTGGTTCTTCCACAGTTGCACATGAAACCATTCCCAAAAGAAACACAAACGCCAAAGCCGAACCTTTCGGAATAGTTATCATGATCGCGTTCCTTCACGTATGGCTTGTACGCGGGCTCGTGGGTTCCTTCCTTGCCGTTCTCTTGATTTATGGCGATGTGGTCGAAGCGGCCGATCTCACCGGACGCCCACTTGTGCTTGATGCGGACACCGTGATTCTGTCAGGCGAGCGTATTCGACTCAAGGGTAGTGATGCTCCGGAAACCACACAACGGTGCTTAGCCCCGGAGCAGCAATCGTACCCCTGCGGACAGCTCGCCACCAACGCTGTAATTGACAAAATTGGCGTTTCTTCCCTGACGTGTATTGGGGACAAGCCCGACCGCTATAAACGGCTTCTGGCGACGTGCTATCTCGACGATCTCGATGTGAATGGATGGCTAGTTCAATACGGGTATGCGCTGGCCTATCGGAAATATTCCATCCAGTACGTCGCAGAGGAAGAAGAAGCGAAAACCTTGAAACGTGGAATTTGTCAGGGATGTTTACTCTACCGTGGGAGTGACGAAGGGGGAAGCAGTTGCCAACCGGGGGATAAGACAGGTCAACGTTCCACTCCACAAATCTATGGGAACATATGAAAAAGCGCGATTCGGCATCCAGTCATACCCTCAAGGATAACAAAGAGCAGTCTTCCCCGCCTGAACCTCCGGCGCAGTTGTACAAGTACAAATCTATCGATGACAATCATCCAGAATATTCCAGCCGCATTTTCACGCACAATGAGTTGTATTTCTGTTCAGTCAAAGATTTCAACGATCCATTCGATTGTATGTATCAAGTTGAGTGGCATGGCTCTCCAGAGGAGGAACGGAATTATCTGCTACGCTTACTGGATAAATTCGACCCTTCTCGTAACAGACGTGAAGATGACGCCCTAATTAGCAAAGGCAAAGAGCTATTTGCCGACCCTGTTCTTAGAAAGATAGCTCAAGTCGTTAACAGGCAAGAAATAGAAAGCTGGGGGGTATGCTGTTTATCCGCAGTCCCACCACATGAAATTCTCATGTGGTCGCACTATGCAGATCACCACCGCGGATTTTGTCTGGAGTTTTCTAATGAATTGTCCCAGCCTTTCGCTGTTAGAAGGAAACCAGAGGATCGTGACAAACAGCCCGAGGTCCTGGCCCCGTTTAAGGTCAAGTACGATGAAGAATATCCAGTCCTCAATTGTATAAGAGACCAGCCCATGGCAATGGCGAAAAAGGCCATCTTTCGAAAAGCAAAATCGTGGGAATATGAGAAGGAATGGCGGATGGTGGATATAAATGGTCAAGGGTCACTTCAGTTCCCATCTCAATGCCTGACTGGCGTCATCTTCGGTTGCAAGATGTCGGAAGAACACAAGGAGTTGATTCGTAGTTGGTGTACAAATCGGCAACCAGCCATCACATATTATCAAGCCCGGCAGAGTGCAGATAGCTATCGCCTTCATATTGATGCAATATCGTGAGGGAGCCTAGCAGGGCAAACAGGCCCATGACAGGGGACATGAAGGCGGGGCAATCATGCCCCTTTTTTCCCGTCTACCGTCAACCAGAGTGATGCAAATCCAACCCAACCACGTATAATTGACCGGCTTTATCCACCTAGCACGAAAGGAGGTGTATCGTGCATATTCTCGGTTTGATTCTACTCGTGGCCCTGGTTGGCACGCACACCTGGGCCGCCCAAGGTGTGGACGATTGATGACCACATTGCGGCCATTGAAGAGATGCTGACCGTCGCCAAAGACGTGCGGGACATGACCTTGGCGAGTTCGCGCTATACCGACCACGAACGGGAACTCGCAGCTACCACCTTTGCCAAGGATATTGCCGATCTTGAATCATGGTTGTCGTTAGCCCTAGCCGCGAAGCAGGGCGACAATGAGGCCGCGATGGAAATGTACGAAATGGAGCAGCGACGCTTCCGAATCCTGTTCGTCAGTGCGGAATATCTTGGATTGGACCGGGCCGCGTATCGAGATTACGTGGACCAACGGGAGGCGCGAGTCACGATGTTTCACCACCTCTTGCAGCGCCCACCTTTCGGGGTGGGTGAGGATTGAAGCTTTGGAGAGTCGTCCTTGGCCACAGGGGAAGTAACTTGATTTTCGGACTGACAACGGAGGGCTTGCGATGAGCTCTATTACTTGGAAAGGAAACCGCTTGTATCAACATATGGGAAAGTACGATGAAGAATTGGGATATGTACAATGTGACGAAAACTTAGGAAAGTGCTTTTTATGGTTGAAGGACACATGTGGCCTGCTGGGGTTGAACGGCGGACACATACGGGGAGATGAATTTTCTTCAATGGATGCCGCCAAACAGAAGGCTGCGGCGTCGCCATCCGCGTTCATTCTTCACTGCCTATGGATGAGGAACGTTGTTAAACGGGAAACCCTCCGAGCCTTGGATGACCATTGGGATGAAATCTCGCCGAATTTACCTCATGGCGTCAGTAAGGATGATTTGTGTGATAGGATCGTTAGACACATAGAGCAATTACCAATCGAGAAAATCAAAGATTGGGCTGGAAAAATTAGAGATAATATGATTGTGAGTACGTTAATGGAAGTAGCCAAGAAGCTGTTGGGTGGATAGCGGGCTATTCTGCTCGTGCCGAAGATGGATATATTTTCAGTTCAGGCTTTCAGCTTTGGCAGGCTTTCTGCATCATCCTTTGGTTCCGGGGAAATTTCCGTTGGAGGAGGCTCCAGCGGTTCATCAATCATGTCAAGGTAGTCCTTGAAACACGGCCATATAAATTCATACCCCAAGACGCCTAACGTATTGGTTTCTTCCTTGCGGCATTTTTCAATGAGTCCGGCGTATCGGTCTTTAGCTTCTCGCTTCACTTCGTAAACCATCAAGGCTGAAAAGCCGGTGATGTTCTCCGTGACGCATTGCGTGGCGTATTCCTTCAGGGTGTGCATCAGTCAATTTCCGGCTTGCGGGACCTTCGACATGGCTTCTTCGTATGCAGCAATCCATTGTTCGGCTTCTTCTTCGGTGTAGGCTCCGGCAATGGCACCGCTGTTTTCTGGCAGTTCATTGCTTTCCGGCTTGCCTATATGGGGTTCCAGTTTCGCTCTCAACTCTCTCGCTTGTGGGTCGGGCAAGTCTTTGACAATGACCTTCAATCGTCTCTCGTCCAGCTTTCCTGCGAAAGTCGCTCCAAACAGATCGCTATTTTTACCAATAGACTCTCTAATACTCTCTGCAAAAGGGGCTAACGTCCAATCATCTCCACCTCTGTGTTTCACTCCTTGCAGATGTGTCCCCTCAAGCGTAGCTTCTTGCAATCCTGTATGGCAAAACTCTACTGCTTGTACACGCGCGTTGGTCAGGTCAGCCCCTTGTAGTCTCGCTAGACGAAGATCAGCTGCTTGCAGGTACGCCTCGACAAGCCGCGCTTGCTGCAACTGACCTAGCACAACATAAGCGCCTTGTAGGTTTGCCCTCCTGAGATCAGCCTTCATTAGCTTCGCTCCGAAAAGATTAGCTGCCTGTAGATGTACCTGCATAAGATTAGCCCCTTGTAGTTTCGCTTCCCGAAGGTCAGCCCTTTGCATGTGTGCTTCCCGGATGTCAGCACCCTGTAAATGTGTTCTCTCAAGCCGAGTTCCTTGCAGGTACGCTTCTCGTAGCTCAGCATCTTGCATGTTCGCTTCCACAAGATTAGCTGCTTGCAGGCGCGCTCGTGTTAGATTGCCCCCATTCAGCCAGCTTCCCTGTAAATTGATGTGACAGCCCTTAAAGACCTCGTGCTTTTGCACAAACAGCAGGGTTAACAGGCTTTGAATTTCTTCCGAAGGTTTCGACTTATACGCTTCTCTGTATTCGCTTTCGCCCGTCGTTCGGCGGATATGGGCGCAGAGAATGTCGAGCACAGTCTGGCACAAATCTTCAGTGTCCTGCGCGAGATGGAAAAGTTCGTAGGCACCGCCCAGGCGGACCAAGTCCGAAGCGTGCCCCATGTGTTCAATAGCGTTTTTCAGGCGTTCCTGCCGCTGTCCCTGCTCGGTGTTCTGGTTGGCCTTTGCCTGTTCCTCTGTGGCCTTGGCTTGCGCTCTTGCAGCATCAGCTTGTGCCTTTGCGGATTCCTCCATCGCCTTGGCGCGTCTATTGGCGATCACGGCCTGTAGAGCAAGAAGGATACCCCCCATGCCGATTCCCAGAAATGCCAGGATTTTGTTTTTCTCGTTTTGCTCTGATAAGCCCAAAAGTTGGCCTACACACTCTCTAACTGTGTCGGAGAACATGACGGCCACGAAAACCGAAAATAGCACGACCAACAAGAAGATAAGGCCACCCTTTAGAGAAAAACTCGTCTTGACCCATTGAATCAGATTTGTGATGGCAGTTTTGACGGTAGGCATATGGCTTTTTCTATCAATTTTCGTATCACTATACATAAATTCCCAAAACTTCCCGGGTTTTGCCATACGAGGATTGCAAGATGGGCTCGCCTGGGAGAAAAGCGAGATAGGCCTCTCCTTCCAGGTTTGCAAGGCTCGCAACAAGCAAGAATCCTACCATACTGAGGGCGGGAATAAGCCAAGAAGCTGACGAGAGCGGAGTGCAAACTGAGACACCACTGTTGGCTATGATGATGCGATTGGATCCTGGACGTGGCCAAGCTCCTTCATACCGCAGAATTCGACACCGAGCCAGTGGAAGAGAAGATCAATGGGGCCTTGGCAGAGATACGTCGGAACACTGATTGCCGAGCAGTCACCCCTCTCATCACTCCATCTCACCCGTCGGGCGGAATCCACGAGATATCAAACGCATGGCGAGGAAGGTTTGGGAATCCTGGGGACCGTGGTCCGATGATGTTGGCACAACACTGGGCCAAGCGGCCGGCTCTTCGCTTGGAAGACAGAGACCGTCGAGTGCAAGGACTGTGCGGGGAGGGGCAGCCGCGACGCCAGGCTTGCGGGGGACGGGTGTCATCATGACCGGTCGGGGGGCACTCCGATTACGGTGTGACTGGCCGCCTTCGTCAAGTG
>JAJDZI010000008.1 GCA_022824735.1 Nitrospirales bacterium | reverse complement strand
TCGTCCAAATGGGATCGAGAATCCTCATCACGTCCGACGGCGTGATCTCGGCGACCGGCTTCTGGCCGATGATGGGAAAGGCATAATTCCGCAGGGTCGCCCGCCAGAGCTTCGCGGACTTTCCGCCATTTTTCCACGTGGGCGCGTGTAAGGCGATCACGGTGTCCGCCGCTTCTTGGAACGTGATACCGATCGCTTGGCGTGTCCCATGAATGAGCTTCTCGCCGTGATACCGCTTGCGGCGATTATCCATCGCTTTCCGGCGCGCCTCTTCGACGGTGACCACCGGCCAGGGTCCCAAGCCTAAATCGTGTTGGGTTTTTTGGATCGTCAAGCGCTGCACCCAGGTCTTTCGCGTAGCGGACTTGACAAGCAGATACAGGGTGGGGATGCGATCCCCATAGCGACCCGGCGCATTCAGGGTTTTGATTTTGGTGTCCGTGAGGCCGTTCATCGTACCTCCCTGCAGCCAGGTGTTTCCAAGTTTGTTCCCAAGAACAGGCCTGGTGTGGTGGTGATGCCATCCCCCTGTTCCCTGGTAGTGTACATGGGGAATAATTCCAGAAAACGTCAATGACATCAAGGTGTTAGGATGGAACAGGTGGGGCCATCGTGGATCAAGGCAGACTACGTGAGACTGTGTAAATGGCGGAGAGGGTGGGATTCGAACCCACGGACCGTTGCCGGTCAACGGTTTTCGAGACCGCCCGATTCGGCCACTCTCGCACCTCTCCGTATATCGGTAAGCTTTCAATTCATGGTGAGGGGCTGATTCTGTCTGAGTTGTTGAAAGAAGCGTTGCAGCAGGGCGCGGCTCTCATTTTCCAATATGCCGTGCGTGACGGCGATTTGGTGATTCAATCGGTGGTCCTCATGCAGTACATACAGAGACCCGCATGCCCCGGCTTTGAGGTCCCACGTGCCGAAGACCACGCGAGGAATCCGCGCTTGCAGCATGGCGCCGGCACACATAAGGCAGGGTTCCAGCGTCACGTATAGGGTTGTGCCAGTTAATCGCCAGGATTGCAACTGTTCGGCGGCTTCCCGGATCACGATGAGTTCCGCGTGAGCCGTCGGGTCCTGTTGGCGTTCCCTGGTGTTTCGCCCCCTGGCCACGATGGTATTCTCATGCACGAGGATCGCCCCCACGGGGACCTCGCCTTCGGAGGCGGCTTGCTCCGCTTGCCGTAGTGCTTCGCGCATGAAGGCTTCGTCGGCAGGGAGATTATGCTGTATTGCTGGTTCGTGGATCATGTTGTTTCTGTAAAAAGGGAGCGTTGGGTTACGTTACGCTAACTTGACCTGACCTACTCCCCCTCTCTTTCTGTCATTCCCGCACGTTTTTAGCGGGAATCCAGTGTTGTGATCCTTGCAAATGGAGGCATAAGAAAAGACACTGGATCCTCGATTAAAAATGTCGAGGATGACAGCGTCCGTAGGTCGGATGAGCCTCAGGCGAACCCGACATCCGGCGCTTTGGTTTGTGTTGCAATCATGGTAGCATAGCGTGACTCTGGACTCCATGGAGATCCGTGTTGAGGGACATGGCTCGTCGCACTCCAATCAACGTTCCCCTTTCAGTCGAGCACCTGCAGTCGATCTGGCGTGAGTTGAATGGTTCGTATTTTCAGAACCGGTTGCCGGACATCGAGATTCAATGGAGCAATCGTCTGAAGGCGTCCGCCGGCCTCTTTCGCAGCCGGACGGGCCCGCGTACTTCCTGGGTGGACCCGGAGGAACGGCATGGCAAGGGGCGCGTAATTCGTTTATCGGTTCCGCTTCTTTCCGGACAACCCTTTGAAGAGATCCGGGGCACCTTGGCCCACGAGATGATTCATCAGTGGCAGTTCGACGTAAAGAAATGGTGTCCATCGCACGGGCGGGAATTTCGGAGGATCATGGCCCTGATGAACGGCGACGGCTTGGGAATCGCGATTTACCATACACTTCAACCCTCACCCCAACCTTCTCCCAGGGGGAGAGGGAGCGGGAAGTGGAACGAGCAACTCTCTCCTGGCGGGAGGGGGAGCAGCAAGCAGGGCGGCTCTATTCAACTGGCGTTTCAGTTTTGATAGTATCACCGGCGAAAGGCGTCTTTGCCTCTCACGATGTTGGAGAGAAGTGCGTCGGCTTGTTTGGCCGCCTTGCGACGGCGCCACCATTGGATGCCGAATCGGCAGGCCAGCAATCCGGCCAGGCAACCCAGGATGATTCCCATCTCATCACTCATGCCCATAGTCTAGTGCACCCGCACGTCGTGAGCAAGGTTCACCGGACCACGTAACGGACGGCGGCTCGCCAAGGGAAACCTCTTTCTATGGAATTGTGGATTCTGTTGGTTTCGTTGGTCGTGATCCTGGTCGGCGCGGAAACGTTTACCAACGCGCTCGAACATTTCGGAGAACGGCTGCATATTTCCGAGGGGGTCACGGGGTCGGTGTTTGCGGCCGTGGGAACGGCTTTGCCCGAGGCGATGATTCCGGTGGTGGCGGTGTTGGCTGCCTCCGGGGATTTATCGGTTCGCCAGGACGTCGGGGTGGGAGCCATTTTGGGCGCGCCGCTGATGCTATCGACCATTACGTTGTTCTTGATGGGGATGTTTGCCGCCCAGCATCGTGGTTGGACGCAAGCCCTTCGTCCTGAGCTTACCGGTGCGCACCGGGACCTGAACTGGTTTCTCTTTGCCTTTGCATTGGCGACCCTCACAATCTTCGTGCCTTCGGAATGGCAATGGGCTCGTGTGTCGCTGGCGTTGATCCTGGTCCTGAGTTACTTCGTCTATTTGCTCTTGACCATTCGCGCATCCGGGAAGCTGGTTGAGCAAGGTCATGGCACCGAGGCGGATCACCCCCTGTTTTTGAGCCGGTTACGGATCCCCGGGAATCTTGCCACGATCCTCCTGCAATTGCTGATCGGGTTCGGGCTGATCATCGGAGGAGCCAAGGGCTTCGTGTACGGTGTGGAGCATTTGGCCGCCTGGCTTGGGCTTTCCACCCTGGCTTTGTCGTTGTTGATCATCCCGGTGGCCACTGAACTGCCGGAAAAAGTGAATAGTATTATTTGGGTGCGGCGTGGCCGGGACACCTTGGCCTTCGGCAACATCACCGGGGCGATGGTGTTTCAAGGCAGCTTGCTTCCGGCCTTGGGAGTCTTGTTGACGCCGTGGGTTCCGCGAAAAGAAGCGCTGTGGGGCATCGGCTTGACGTTCCTTGCCGCGGGGTACCTGAAACTTCGTTTACGGTCCCATGCCTTGAGGCCCTATCATCTGATTTTCAACGGCTTGTGCTATCTGGCGTTCGGCTTGCTCATTGCCTTTGGATAAGAGGAGGCGCAAGATCGCGGATGTTGGATAAAAAGTTTGTAGTCTCGTTCCGATTCTTATACAATGGTCATCTTTCTATCATTCTTGCCGTGTTTCCCTTTTATTTTTCATCCGAAACTTGCATGTTTTTGAGGGGCGTATGAAATCACCCGTGGTGACGTGTTTGGATATGGAGGGAGTCCTGACTCCGGAGATCTGGCTGGCTTTGGCCGAAAAAACGGGGATTACCGACTTGAACGTCACCACGCGGGACATTCCCGACTATGACGAACTCATGAAGCTGCGCTTGGCCATCCTGGCTAAATTTGATCTCAAGCTGTCGGACATTACCGGCGTGGTGGCGGGGCTGAAACCCCTGGATGGCGCCGTGGAATTTCTGACGTGGTTGCGAGAGCGTTGTCAGGTTATTATCTTATCGGACAGTTACTATGATCTGGTCAGTCCCCTGATGAAGCAACTGCATTATCCTTCCATATTTTGCCACACCCTGGAGATTGACGAGAAAGGCTACATTCGGAATTACGCGCTCCGGCAGCAAGACCAGAAACGGCACGTGGTGGCCGCAGTCAAGAGCCTGAACTTCCACGTGTTGGCGGCGGGAGATTCCTATAATGATCTGTCGATGTTGCAGGAAGCCGATGCCGGGTTCTTCTTCCGCCCACCGGATTCGATCTGTTCCGAATATCCTCAATTTCCGGTTACCCGCTCGTACCCCGAGTTGATGGAACGTTTCGCAAGTGCCGGAGGGTTCAGTCATTGAGTGAGCATTGACGGCCGTTCAACGTGACGGTTTCATAAAAGGCGAAGTCGTCCATGGATTACCCATCATTGCAACGGTTGGAAACTGTTGCCTGCCAAAGGAGGCAAGATATGCGTCGCCTGTCTGTTGCGCATAAGGCGTGTGGTGTTCTGCTGATTGTGTCATTGACGATAACGGGCTGCCTGGGCTCGCGAGATTGGAATTATCCGCCTCCTCCGGAAAACGCGTATTTGGACGTCACGGCTGACCAGAAGGTTGACGGCAGCCTGGTGGTTGTTCCGCTGGATGATAAGCGGGGCACGGAGGCGCGTGAACAATATTGGGCAGCCGCGATTCCCTTCACCACCCATGCCACCGCGGTCTATGACCGGCCTGAAACGATTTCGTCCCCCAGTCCCGTCGATGAAGTGCTCTTTTCCCCGTCACGTGATTTTGCGCGTGCCTTGGCCGAGGAAATTCGAAAGACGAACATTTTTACTTCCGTGACGTTTGTCGACAAAGATCAACCCTTGCCTCCCAGTGATTTTGTTTTGCAGGGGCGACTCTATTCGACGCGATGGGAGCGGAATATTTCCACGTATCTGCTGGGTCCCGCCGGGACGGTGTTGTGGGCGGTCGGTTTGCCGTTGGGTACCACCGAGACCGACGTGGAAATGTTCGCGCAAATAGCCCGGGCAGGGGAGCCGGACAACGTGTTGTGGGGCTTTGCCATGGAATTCGAGGCCAAGGAGACTGATAGCCTCTATCGAGGATTGGAGGATTCCGTCACGAATTACCCGAGAGGCCTGCAGGAAGGGCTGCGGCTCGCCATTGAAGATTTGATAGAAAAAGCTCCGTCGCGTCTCAAGCCCTGAGCCGGTCGTGGTTTTGTTTTGAGAGGGGCTGTCGAGAGGGTTTGTCAGGTGGGTGTCGATCAGGGAGTACGGGTTGTCCTGGTAACGGCCTCGAGCCAGGAAGAAGCGCTCCTGATCGGGCGTTGCGTCGTGCAAAAGAAGCTGGCGGCATGTGTCACGGTCGTGCCCAATGTGACGTCCATTTTCCAATGGGAAGGCACAGTCTGCGAAGAACGTGAATGGCTGCTGGTCATGAAATCCCATGCCGACGTCTACGATGCCCTGGAATCCGAAGTGAAAGCGCTCCACAGCTACGAGGTGCCTGAAATTATCGCCTTATCGGTGATGACGGGTTTAAGCGAATACCTCGCATGGGTCAGGGCCGGCACCCATGTCCCTGATTAGTTGTCCTGCCCCCCCTGACTCATTTTGTGGATGATGGAAGTCAGGCCAAGCGTAAAAGAGTAAAAAGCAGTATTAGTATTCCACCCAATTGACCACGCGGTATTTTGTTCCTTAGAGTAGGTTCTCCAGCGCCCATATTCACCAATGCATCTCACTCCAAGTCCTTCGGGTTGATCCGAAGATCCAAGCTGGTGCCGTGAACCACCCCCCTGACGACAGATGGGCCATTCTGCTTTTTCGGGGCATGAGCCGGGAGCCCTGGAAGATTTCTCTGCCCAAGAGAACGTTTAAACGAGTGCTGCTCGCGGCTGCGCTATTGTCGGTCGTGCAGGTGGGGGTGCTTGCGCATTACGTGGTGCAGACAGGTCAAGTCAGCGATCAGGTTGCCGAACTCGAAGGATTGAAGGAGGAACTCAGCCAGTCCAAAGGACAAGTGGTTGAGTTTTCTGCAGCCGTCGACGAAATGCAGCAGCGTGTCCTGACTATCCAATCGATCAACAAAAAGTTGCAGGTCATGTTCGGGCTTGAACCCGAGCAGGAGGACGCCGCTGTTGTCAATGGACAGGGCGGCGAAGAGGTTCCGTATGAGGCGACCCTTGATGGCAGAACCGGGATTCTGAATTTCGACTATCTCACGGAGGTTGGCGAGAGCGAGAATCCGGACGATCCCGGGATCATGATGGCCACTGACATTAAGAACGGCCTGACCTGGCTTGATCAGCAGACTGTCCGGCAACTTCGCGTCTTGACCCGGTTGGAAGAAGCAGCGGGAGAACGGGTTGGCCTTTGGGCTGCGACACCGTCAATTTGGCCCGTCAAGGGACCCGTTTCATCAAAGTTTGGGCCACGCATATCGCCGTTTACCGGAAAGAAGGCGTTCCATGCGGGTGTGGACATTGTTGCTCCTACGGGGGAAGAGGTTCGCGCACCAGCCAAAGGCAAAGTCGTTGTGGCAGCTTATGATTCCAGGATGGGAAAGTACGTGCGAATCAACCATCGACATGGAATTGAAACGACCTACGGCCACCTGTCCAAAATTCTCGTTCGCTATGGCCAGGAAGTGAAAAGGGGCGATCTGGTGGGCCAGGTCGGCAGTACGGGGCGGTTTTCGACCGGGCCCCATCTTCATTACCAAGTGGCCGTCAACGACAAAGTGGTTGATCCTCTCCAGTATATTTTGGATTAGCGCAGTTACGCGTTGATCTGTCTCCAGTCTTCTCTTCACAAAAAAACCTCAAACCGGGCGCGTTGTTCCCGCATATGTTGAAACCAGGCCATGGGGCCAAAGGCCTAGCTTCAAAATTCCCGTATAGGGCTTCTTTTTAAAGAGTTGGGCCTTCTTTTATGTTGCCTTCTCCGTGGTTCGGTTTTAGGATGGACGCGTGAGAGGTTCCTTGAGTCATGAGAGGTCTTTACTAGAGTACCTCATCTACGTTAAGGTTGCTGAAATAGACGAGAAGTGCTTCGATCAAATGAGCAGGGAGCACCTGTCAATGATAGGTTGTCCACTGCCGATGGGCTAAGTCTCAAATACAAGGGGGATCCGCAATGAGCCTCGATTACGTCAAGTTTACACCAGGATTCGGAAAGTTCATGCCGAAAGAATATCGGGACATGGTGGAGCATGGTCCGTTTGGGAAAAAAGTCTCGGTATCCCAAGTCGGTACCTTCAAGGAGATTTTGGAAGAGCACCCGATGTGTGCAGGCTGTGCCATGACCCTGTTCATCCGGCTGGCCATGGTGGCATTCCCGAATCCGGAAGATACCATCACGGTCGGGACGGCCGGTTGCGGCCGGTTGGCCATTTCGCAAGCCGCCGTCCCCTTCGTGTATGGCAATTACGGCGACCAGAACGGGGTTGCCAGCGGGTTGACCCGTGGCCTTCGTCTGCGGTTTGGAGATAGGCCCAAAGACGTTGTCGTGATGGCCGGAGACGGCGGCATGGCTGATATCGGATTTGCTCAAACCTTGCATTCCTGGTTCCGCAAGGAAAAGTTCACCACCATCATGCTGGACAATGAGGTCTATGGAAACACCGGCGGTCAGGAAAGCGGCATGACGAACCGGAATCAGGTCCTGAAAATGGCGCCGCTCGGGAAAAAGTTCGAGAAAATGGATATGTTGGGTATGGCCAAGGTTTCCGGGTGCGCGTACGTGGCCACGGTGGTCCCCAACAACCCGCGACGGGTGGAAAGCGTAATTAAGAAGGCCGTGTTGGTCGCGAGGGAAATCGGTCCCAGCTATATTCAAGCGTACACGTCCTGTAATATCGAATATGCGATCCCGACGGACAAGGTGATGGAAGACGCCAAAACCGTGGAAACCGACCGCTACAAATTCACGGAATATATTACGGATGAAGCCAAGGAATATTTGTCCCAGTTGTACGGATACAAAGAATATCTGCCGAAGCCTGCCGCTGCCGTGGAAAAGCAATAAGGGCGGTCGATTGAGCGAGATTGAGCGCAGAAGATAGACGTGTACGTGACGAGAGAGGAGGGCGCAGATCATGGCGGTTCGTTATAACATTCGTATGGCGGGAGTCGGCGGCCAAGGGGTCGTGACGGCTTCTCATATCTTCAGTACAGGGGTAATCAATGCCGGTGGGGAAAGCACCATCGTGCCGTTCTATGGATCCGAAAAGCGAATGGCGCCGGTGGAGAGTTACGTGAGGGTTTCCGATGAGCCGATTTACGAAATCGGCGAAATTACGTTCCCTCACATTATCATGATCTTTCACCCACAGGTGATTACCCATGGGAAAAGCTACACGAATCCGTTTTATTTCGGGTTGAAAAAGGACGGGGTCGCTTTGATCAACAATGATGGTCCCATGAAACTCGAGCCGGACCAGGAACGTGAACTGGAGGAATTGAACGCCAAGCTGTTCTATCTGCCTGCCACCAAATTGTCGCTGGAGGTAGCCGGAATCGACTTGGCCACGAATATGGCCATGGTAGGCGCCATCGGTGCCATTACGGGTCTCTCGAACATGGAGGCCCTGGCGCAAGCGGTGAAAGACCGGTTCTTGGGCAAAGGCTTCGTGGTGTCCGGTGGGACTGCGGCTTTGGACAGCGTAGTCGAGCGAAAGTTCAAGAAGAAACAGGAATTGATCGAGAAGAATCTGGCAGTGGTCCAAGCGGCGTGGGAGTTTGCCGTTGAAAACAATTGGGCCCAGGCGAAAGGGGCGTCCACCGCGCCGGCCATGGCTTAATGCTTTAACCGACGAGGGGATTCAATATGTATTTAGTTGCAAATATCGAAACGGAAATATGTGCTGCCACGAGTTGCAAGTTGTGCACGCAATATTGTCCTGAGGCCAATACCATTCTGTACGACAACGAGGCCGGCCAGGATAAAGGGTTCAAATATGGAGCCGCCTACGTCGCCGTGGACCGGTGTAAAGGGTGCGCTCAATGTGTCTGGGTGTGCGACAATATGGCCAAGCATAATGCCATTAAAATGGAAATGATTGATCAAATCGGTGATACCGCCCTAACGGAAAACGTCACCTATGGTGAAAAAACGAGTTCAGCAGTCTTGGCCAATCCTGTTCGAGGGCAAGGTTGAGGGACGTTGTTTGAACGGCAAGGACGGTATTCGTCTCAACCGGATCAAGGAACCTCTGATTTAATTGGAGGTTCCCAGAGACAGAGTGGAGGATAGAGGTGGCAGGGACAGAGTTGGAAAGAATAGTTGAACCGGGTCCGGCGGGATTTCATCCGCCCTCCGCGGCCGAATTGGGTGTTCTTCCCCCCTTACCGGAGCGTGGTCTGACGTTCGGTCATGAGGTGCCGGAAGAAAAGGCGATGGAAGAAATGGCCAAGGCCATGTTCACGAGAAAAAATGCGACGATTTTTCCCGGTCCCCTGGTGTTGTGGAATTGGAACGACCACGCGTCCGACAAGGCCAGGGCCGTCCTGGAGCTTGCGGCCCAAATCCCCGAAGTTCTCATCATCCCGATGCCCGACTATCGTCCGAAATACCCGAAAATCGAGCCTGAAGAAGTCATCAACCCCAATCATCCCAATCTGACGATTTGGGGCAACAAGATCGAAGCCTGCATCTTCATCGGGGTGCATTGTCATTACGCCAACCTGACGCTGAAAATGATCCGGGCCGGCACGAATTGCTGGACCTCGGCGATCTGCGCCGAGCAGGGCCACGAAGATGCCATGTTTACGATCCGGGATTCGGATGCAGCCAAGATTCGAAAGACGGCACAGGTGTTCAAACGTGTTCGCGAGGAAATGGGGATTTCATTGCCGGATAGCGGAGAGAGCGTGCGTTTTACGGGGTTACAGTCCCGGGTGCATGACGGCAAGACCCATACAAACCCCATGGACATTCAGTTAGGAGAAGAAGGGACGGCAAGTGCCGCGGCATTCGGGCATAAAGCCGAAGATATGCAGCGCGAAGGCTAGGCCTATTATGATCGATTACGCAATTCCGGGACGGTTGAACCGGGATTGTCGCCACCCTGGAGGGGGGAAGCCATGAGTGAAGCATTAGAGACGGAAACAAAAACCAATCCGCAAGGTGACCCGATTACGAGTGCCGCGCCGCCGCCATCCAGTCAAGCAGGGAAAAAAGATCCCCATGCTGAGGCCAAACGGCAACAGGTGGTTTCTCCGGAGCATATGTTTTTCGAAGCGCCTCGTGAACGGGAATTCATCACGGGCAGTGAAGCCGCCAAAGAAGCCGTTCGCCGCTCCAACGTCGATCTCTCCATCGCCTATCCGATTACGCCGCAAAGTGAAACCATGCAGTTGATCGGGGTGTTGTACGGAGAAGGCTACGTCAAGGAATATTATCGGGGCGAAGAAGAATACGGCGTCATGTCGGCGATTGCCGGTGGCTCCCGCGCCGGCGTGCGGTGTTTTACCGCGACGGCCGGACCGGGCACGTTAAGAGGGCTTGAACCGATTGCCTCATGGCCGGGGCATCGCCTTCCCGCCGTGGCCATGTTTACCTGCAGGGTGGTCAATGCTCCGTTAGCCATTCAGCCCGACAACATTGAAGTCTCGTACCTGTTGAATTGCGGCATGATCGTCTTTCACGCCGAGAATCAGCAGGACTTGTTCGACTACATCATGAAGGGCTTCATTATCAGTGAAAAGAACGACGTGACGTTGCCGGTCGGGGTGTGCTGCGACGGTTTTTTCGTAACCCATGCCCGGGGGTATTGCTCCATGCAGGACCGGGGACTCAAATTGCCGGAGCGGGATTCATGGAGAGGTGCGGTTCCGGTCCTGGATGCGGAAAATCCGCCGGCCAGGTTGTCGCGGGACGCGCCCGTCCAAAAATCGAATTTCATGGCGTACAACATTCACGCCGTGTGGCAACAAGAGGTCTGGGCGGCCGTGGAACGGTCACGAAAATATATCGACCAGTACATGGGCGGCCTGATCGAGACGAAGGACGTGGAGGATGCCGACGTGCTGTTGATTGCGTCGGGAAGCGCCGCGGCCCAGTCGCGGGAGGCCATCCGGATGTGCAAGGATAAGGGTATTCACGCGGGGTTGATCAAGGTCAAGTCGCTTCGCCCGTTCCCCACGAGGGAATTGCGGAAACTGTGCGCCAAGGCCAAACTCATTGTCGTGCCGGAATTCAATTACGTCGGGTGGTTAGCCAAAGACGTGGCCACGGCCATTTACGGCTACTCGAAAGCCAAAATCGTGGCAGGCCCTCACGTCTACGGCGGCATGTCCATGCCGGTGGAAATGATTTTTGACGAGATTGAATGCGGACTGACGGGGAAAAAGTCGGCGACGGTTCCTTCTTCCGCCATCATGGGTGCCGTGGACCAGGAAGCGGTTGCGCACTTCATGCAAAATATCTGAACGCGCCATTGCGGGTTTTCCGAAAAAGCCTACCTCAATTCCGTTGAGGTAGGCTTTTTTATGACATCCGCGTATCATGGTCCGGGATGAACATTTTGGTTACCAATGACGACGGCGTCGAATCTTCCGGGGTCCGCATCCTTGCGAAACACCTGAAGAAGCTCGGCAACGTCTGGGTCGTGGCTCCCGAACGCCCACAAAACGCCATGGGCCGGGCCATTACCCTGCATAAGCCCCTCCGATTGAAGCAACTCGGCCGGCAGGTCTTCTCGGTGAACGGCACGCCGTCGGATTGCGTCATCGTGGCCGCGGGCCGGGTTCTCTGCGACCGCCCGATCCATTTGCTGGTCGCGGGAATCAACAAGGGATTGAATCTCGGTGACGACGTCACCAATTCGGGAACCGTGGCTGCGGCGCTTGAGGGCGCAATCCGCGGAATTCCCTCGATGGCCGTTTCACTGGAGGGGTTCAAACGATTTCGTTTCACTGCGGCGGCCCGGGTCGCGGTCGAGGTGGCCGCCCTGATCCTGAAGGATGGTTTGCCGACTGATACCCTGTTGAACGTCAATGTGCCCGACGCGTCAGCCGAAGCTGTGACGGGAATCCAGGTCACGTCGCTAAGCCGGCGGCAATATCGCAATTCCGTTGTCGAGAAGATTGATCCGCGGGGGAGCGCATATTATTGGATCGCGGGAGAACAGGTGACGTGGAACCGAAGAAAGAATTCCGACGTGGATGCCATTGCCGCCAAAAAGGTTTCCCTGACGCCGCTGCATTTTGACATGACGCAGTACGCCGCCATGAAAAAGTTGGCGGCCTGGGAATCCGCGTTGTCAAAGCGAACGCGGTCATCCTGAGAGACGGCGGCCGGACGCCATGTTCCAGGAGCTCTATCAGTGGATGGTCTCGTGGTCGGAATCGCCTGACGCGGATTCCGCATTGTTTGTGTTGGCGTTTGCCGAGTCCTCCGTCTTTCCTCTTCCCCCCGACGTGTTATTGATGGCGCTGACCCTGGGGAATCCCTCGTGGGGCCTGTATTATGCAGCGATCACCACCGTCGGCTCCGTGCTGGGCGGCATGTTCGGCTATCTCATCGGGTGGTGGGGCGGGAAGCCGCTTCTGCTGCGGTTGATCGGGCAGGATCGTGTCTCTAAAGTCCATGACACGTTTGAACGTTATGAAGGGTGGGCAATCCTGATTGCGGGCCTGACGCCCGTTCCGTATAAAGTATTTACAATCGGAGCCGGCGCGTTTTATGTTAATTTTCGCGTCTTCGTTCTGGCGTCGGTGATCAGCCGGGGCGCCAGATTTTTTCTGGTCGCCGGGACGTTGCAACTGTTGGGTCCGTGGGTCAAAGACGTCATGGAGCAATACTTCAACCTGTTCACCATCGCCCTGGTGGCGTGCATTGTTCTGGGATATTGGATCGTCAAACGGCAAACGAAAAAGGCTTTAAGCCCTTCCGCTTCGCCAACCGCTGAATGACCGCTTCGTGAAAATTTTCAACACCCTGACGAATCAGAAGGAACCGTTTGCCCCCATTGCGCCGCCCCGCGTGGGTCTCTACGTCTGCGGAGTCACCGTGTACGATGAATGTCATTTGGGCCATGCGCGCAGCGCGATTGTTTTTGACGTGCTTCGGCGGTATCTCGGTCACCGGGGTTACGACGTAACCTACGTGAAAAACTTTACCGACGTGGATGACAAGATCATCAAGCGGGCCGCGGAGGAAGACGTCTCGTGGGAGAAAGTCGTCGAGAAATACATGCAGGCATACGCCCGTGACATGAAACGGTTGGGCGTTGTCACTCCTGACGTTGAACCGCGGGCTACGGAACACATGCCGGAGATTCTGGAGATGATCCGCGCGATCCTGGACAAAGGCTTCGCCTATCAGGTGGACGGCGACGTCTATTATCGTGTGTCGGCTTTTCCGGAGTATGGACAATTGAGCAAACGGCACCTCGACGACATGCAAGCCGGGGCGAGGGTCGAAGTGGATGAACGAAAACAGGACCCCATGGACTTCGCCTTGTGGAAGGCGGCAAAACCCGGGGAGCCGGCTTGGGAAAGTCCCTGGGGCCCGGGCCGGCCGGGCTGGCACATCGAATGTTCGGCCATGTCCGTACGCCATTTGGGTGCAACCTTCGACATTCACGGCGGCGGCAAGGATTTGGCATTTCCTCACCACGAAAATGAAATTGCGCAATCCTGCGCCGCAACGGGGCAGGGGTTTGCCCGGTATTGGGTGCATAACGGCTTCGTCACCATTGATGAAGAAAAGATGTCAAAGTCGCTGGGAAATTTTTTTACCGTCAGGGAGATTTTTGATCAATCGAATTGCCCTGAACCCGTGACGGCCGAGGCGATACGCTATTTTCTCCTTTCGACCCACTATCGTGGAGACCTGAATTTTTCCAACCTGGCCGTGGCGGAAGCCAAATCCGCATTGGATAACGTGTATGACCTCTTCATCCGTCTCTCCGAAACGCCCGGACCCGGTCAGGATTGCGGGAAGGGCTTCAGCCCCGTTTTGACCAAGTTTCGTCAGGCATTTGAAGAGGCCATGGACGATGACCTGAATACCCCCAAGGCGTTGGCGGCGTTTCAACAGCTTCGAGCCGAGGTGAATCACGTTTTTCGAGGAGGGCTGTCCGAGCAGGATCGGCAGGAGGTTCTCGCAATCTTTCGGCAATGCGGCGCGCCGTTGGGTTTGTTTCAGCTCAATGAAAGAGAGTGGGTGTTTCGCGAGTTGGAGTTCGGCATCGAGCCGTGCCGGACGGGCATCGAGCAGGAGTACACCGATGAGTGGATTCAAGAACAGATTCGACAAAGGGCCGAAGCGCGGGCGCGGAAAGATTTCGCCGCCGCCGACCACATTCGGGAAGCCCTGGCGGCCAAAGGAATCCTTCTCGAGGACCGGCCGGACGGGGGCACCAGGTGGAAGCGATAAGACCGGCGATTTCCTGTTCGGGGTTCAGGCGGTCACGGAGGCGCTGCGGTCGGGCTCACGAACGTTCATAAAAATCTTCCTGTCGCATCGACAACGTCAATTTGCCCAGATCATTCGTTTCGCCAAAGTCCAGGGCGTGCCCTTACAGGTTCAACCGCGTGAACGGCTCGACCGGCTGGTTCCCGCTGCCAACCATCAGGGCGTGGTGGCGCTGGTCGCGGCCAAAGCCTATGCCTCGGAGGATGAGATCCTGGAGTATGCCGCGCAACAACAGGAGCCGGGGTTTTTCCTGGCCTTGGATGGGGTGGAGGATCCGCAGAATTTCGGGGCCGTTCTCAGAACGGCTGCCACGGCTGGGATTCATGGGGTGTTTATTCCCGACCGCCGGTCCGTTGGATTGACGGCGAGTGTGGCCAAAGCCTCTGCCGGCGCCGTCGAACACGTCCGGGTGGCCCGGTGCGCGAATATCGCCAAACTGATCGATCGTTTGCAGGACCGCGGGGTGACCACCGTGGCGTTGGAGCCTCGCTCTCCGAAGCTGTATACCGAGTTGAATTTCACGGGACCCGTCTTATTGGTGTTTGGAGGAGAGGGGCGAGGACTCAGGTCGAGGATTGTCGAACGATGTCACGTCCACGCCCGCATTCCCATGCACGGGGAAGTGAACTCGCTCAACGTTTCGGCAAGCGTTGCGGTGGTTGCCTATGAAGCGGTTCGTCAGCGGATGTAACCGGATGGGGTCGTCAACGGAAGGAACAAGCGAACGTCTTACCGGACTTGGATCAAGCCTTCTTGAATAGCCGCGTTCAAGAGTTGCGCGGCATTCGAGACGCGTACCTTTTTCATCATGTTGGCACGATGCGCTTCGACGGTTTTGACGCTGATGCCAAGACGTTCGGCGATCTCTTTATTCTTGAGGCCGGACCAGATCAATTGAAGAATTTCCTGTTCCCGTTCGGTGAGCGATTCGGGGCGTTTCCGTCGCAGGGGAAGCAGGTCTCTCTTTTTGTTTGCTCTTGTTTGAACGGCCATCGGTCACCAAAATATTTCACAAGATGAATTATGTAGGTAATACTAGCAGGGCATCCATTAAAAAGTAAAGTGGAACAAGTGTTCCAGGTAAGAAAAAAAGAAAATTTTTTCTGAGTCACGACATATAGCGTAATGGATGTTTCAGGTTCCTATATTTTGTTGTTTGTGGTGGGATTGGTCATAGGAAGTTTCCTCAACGTCTGCATTCTGCGAATCCCCTGCGGTGAATCCATCATTCGGCCTGGTTCCCGTTGCCCGCAATGCAAGACACCCATTTTCTGGTTCGACAACGTTCCACTCTTGAGTTTTATCCGGTTGAGAGCACAGTGCCGATGGTGCGGAGGAAAGATTTCATGGCGCTATCCTTTGGTGGAATGTCTGAACGGAGCCGGCTATCTCGGGATCGTCTGCAAGTTCGGATGGACCCGTAGCGCCCTCGTGTACGCGCTGTTTCTTTCGCTGTTATTGGTCGTGATGATGATCGATCTCGATCATCTCATCATCCCCGACGTCATCACTCTTCCGGGTCTGGCCATGGGTTTTTTCGCCGCGACATTCATCTTGCCCGTGGGCTGGGCCGGTTCCTTGCTGGGGATTGCATTAGGAGGAGGGATCCTGTGGATGCTCGCGGCCGTCAGTCCGTACCTGTTTGGAAAAGAGGGGATGGGTGGTGGCGACGTCAAATTCCTGGCCATGATCGGCGCGTTCCTTGGCTGGCAGCACGTGAGTATGACCTTGTTTCTCGCGTCATGTGCGGGGGCCATGGTCGGCATCGGTCTCATGGTCTTTCGCAACGTGGAGCGTGGGCAGTACCTGCCTTTTGCCCCGTTCCTGACGGCAGGGGCGGCGGCATCACTCTTTTTTTACCAGGAACTGTTGGGTCTGTATGAGTCGGTGTTTTTGTACTGAGGGCAGAGGGGTCGTTGAGCCTTCAGGATATACGTTGACGGAACTGATGATGGTCCTCGGCATCCTGGGGGTCGTGTTGGGATTAGGCGGCATCTGGCTTTCCTCCCAACTGCCGTCCTATCGTCTGAATGGGGTGGTCCGGCAAATACGCGCGGACCTCTTGTCGGCAAGAGCACAAGCCGTGAAGCAGGGCCATGAAGTTCGCGTCTTTTTTACGGACCCGCAGCAGTATGATATTTTGAACGACGTCAACAATAATGGAAGAGCCGATCCGGGTGAAGCCATCGAAACCAGGTCAATCCTGGAGGAGTTTGCCGGCGTGACGATCGAGTCCAACAATAATCCGATCTTTTATCCGAGAGGCACGGCTTCCAGTCTTGCCACGATCAGGGTTTTCAATGTCTCCGGCGAGAAAAAGATTACAATCGGCATAACGGGTCGCGTGAAAGTGGGCACCCCTTGAATGTCCGCATGAGTCACGTGGCAAACCATGATGGCCTGACCCTCCTGGAAGCGGTCATTGCCATGGCGCTCTTTTTTGTCGCGGTCCTGGCCTTCGCGGGAGTGGCGGTCACGGCGAGTAAGGGCGCAGCCGCGAGCAAACATCTAACGACGGCCACGGCCCTGGCCCAGGACAAAATGGAACAGATAAGGAGCGCCGGCTACGACCCGGCTGCCGCGCCTGAAACCACGGAAGCCTATGGCGCCATCCCCGGCTTTGACCTGTATCAACGGATCGTCCGGATGGAAACCGGACGTCCTGTTCCCGGATTGCAAACGGCAACGGTCATGGTGTGGTGGTCGGACGACCGGCATTCCGTGACCGTCTCCACGATTCTTGCGCCGTAACTGTCAAGGGGCTCACGTCCATGACCAACCAAAGAGGCGTCACCTTAACGGAACTGTTGATTGCTTTGGCCTTGGGGCTGTTCACCGTTGGCGCGGTCTACGGCGTCCACCTGAACCAGGTCAAAAAGCAGATCGTTCAGGAGGACGTGTTGGCCATGCAACAAACGGCTCGTGCCGCTATGGACATGATGGCCGGGGAGATTCGGATGGCCGGCTATGATCCCATGGGGGTCAACCTGGATTCCGTTTCATCGAATGATTTTCATGGGCTTGTTTATCATCCCACGGAATTGCATATTCGAGCCGATTTGGATGGAAACGGCGTGCCCACCGACTCGAAGGAATCCATTGTCTATTTGTATGACGACGCGACATCCACGTTGCGACGCAAAGTGGGAATGGGTGGGCGACAACCCGTGGCTGAACATATCGAGTCCTTTACCGTTTCCTATCGCGACGCCCTGGGACGTCCCACGACGCACGCGCCGAGCATCCGGGCCGTTGACGTGCGGATCACGGCTCGAGCCGCTCACGCTGACGGCCAATATCCCGAGAACGAAGGCTACCGGACGTTCACGCTTCGATCCCGCATTGTTCCGAGAAACCTGCCGTAGCAGTCTCTTTCCTCTTCCTTGACGCTTCGACGGTGCTCTACTAATATCCCCTGCCAATGCGATTCGGTCGATCACGTCTTTTACATTCACTGTTCGCCTACGGCTGGAGGAGCGCGAAGATGAGAACAACGTTGACCCTGGCTTGTGTCATCCTGAGTCTGTGCTATTGCGGGATGGCGGTGTCCCAGGACCTGCCCGATGATATCCTGGCGGATCAATACCTGTTGGAAGCGAAGAAGGCACTGAAAAATGGCGAGCCGCAAACCGCGAGACGGGCTTTCGAGAAAATCGAAGCCTTGGATACCGAACCCCCGTTGGAGTTCTACTTCTTTTTCGGCAAATTGCTGGTTGAACATGGAACGAAAGTGGACGACGTTCGCCAGGGGCAGGCTTCGCTCAAGCAATTTGTCATCAATATCGAAAAGAATTCCGAATATTACAGGCCGACCCTGGAACTGCTTTCCGTCGCAGGAAAAACAATCGAACAAGCCGAGCAACTGCAAACGGAGGAAGCCAAACGCCAAGCGGAGGCGCAGCAACGAGCCGCCACGCTCAAGGACTTGCTGCCGTCGTTGTTGAAAAGCCTCAAAGAGCAGATGGTGGCCGTTCAGGGCGGCACGTTCACGATGGGGTGTACGGAGGAGCAGAGCAGTTGCGACGATGATGAAACGCCGGTCCGGCAGGTACAGGTGAACAATTTCACGATTAGCAAGTATGAGGTGACGCAGGATCTGTGGGAGGCGGTGATGGGCAAGAATCCGAGCAAGTTCCGGAACTGCCCTCGATGTCCCGTAGAAAACGTGGGCTGGGATGACGCCAAGTTATTTCTCAAGAAATTGAATGCCCTGACGGGCGAACACTACCGGTTGCCGACTGACGCGGAATGGGAGTATGCCGCCAGGGGCGGGGAAAAGAGTCAGGCGCACCTCTACGTCGGGAGCGACGACCTGGATTCGGTCGCCTGGTATGACAAAAATAGCGGGAACCGGGCCCATCGGACCGGACAAAAACAACCCAACGGGTTGGGCCTGTACGACATGAGCGGGAACGTCTGGGAGTGGGTGGAGGATTGTTGGAACAAGACGTTTGCGGGTCCCCAGGCCGATGGGAGCGCGTGGAAGAGCAGGAATTGCGCGCGACACATGTTGCGTGGCGGTGCTTGGACCAGCTACCCGAGATACCTGCGTTCTTCGAATCGCTACTGGAATTTGTCCGCCTTCCTGCGTGACGACGTCGGGTTTCGTCTCGTCGGGGCACCGTGACCCGTGACGAAGAAAGGAACCTAAAGGAGAAACCGTATGAGTAGCCCAAGCCACCCCCATGCAATTACCATCGAGCAAAATCCCAATCGCGTCAAAGTCTCGTTTAACGGAATCGTCATTGCCGATACCACCAGGGCTTTGGTCCTGAAGGAAGGACCGCTGCCGCCGGCGAATTACATCCCGCGGAGCGACGTGCAGATGTCCTATTTGCAGCGGACGGATCACTCCACCCACTGTCCGTTCAAAGGCGATGCGTCATATTTTTCCGTTTGCGTCAATGACCAAACAGCCGACAACGCCGTCTGGACCTATGAAACCCCCATCGATTCCGTGGCGCAGATCAAGGATTGCCTGAGTTTTTACGTGGAGAAACTTGAGGTGAGTGAAGAAACACGAAGTGGATGAAGGAGTTGTAGGGCACAACGGATCGTTGTGCCCTACAATCGTCGTATCAGGTCAGCCCAAGGTGGCCAGGATGTTGTTGAACGTGGTGCTCGGGCGCATGGCTGCTTCGACTTTTACCGGGTCGGGATGGTAATAGCCGCCGACGTCCATGGCCTTGCCCTTTGCGGCCTTCACTTCTTCGAGGATTTTTTCGATATTGGCCTCGAGTTCTTTCGCAACGGACGAAAATTTTTCCTTTAATGCCGGATCGTCATTTTGCGCGGTGAGTTCCTGTGCCCAATACAGGGCTTCATACAGGTGGCTGCCGATGTTGTCCAGCTCCCCCAGCACCCGGCCTGGTGAATTGCGGTTTTCCATGAGTTTACCCGTGGCCCGGTCCAGGGTATCGGCCAGGACTTGCGCTTTCTTATTGTCGCGGGTTCGAGCCAAATGGGCAAAGGATTCCGCCAGGGCGAGAAATTCCCCGAGAGAATCCCACCGCAAGTGCCCTTCTTTCATAAACTGCTGCACGTGTTTCGGCGCTGATCCGCCGGCGCCGGTCTCGAACAAGCCGCCGCCCTTGATGAGCGGAACAATGGAGAGCATCTTGGCGCTGGTGCCCAGTTCCAGGATCGGGAACAGGTCCGTGAGATAATCCCGCAGCACGTTGCCGGTGGCGGCAATGGTGCTCTGCCCCTCCTTGGCTCGTTTGAGCGAATGCTTCATGGCGTCCACCGGGGCCATGATTTGAACGTCCAGGCCCGTCGTATCGTGGTCTTTCAAATAGCGGTTCAATTTTTCGATGAGTTGCGCGTCGTGCGGCCTGTTTTTGTTCAACCAGAACACCACGGGCATTCCCGATGCCCTGGATCGATTCACAGCCAGCTTCACCCAATCCTGAACCGGAACGTCTTTGACGATGCACGCGCGGAAAATATCGTCTTTTTCCACCGGCTGTTCATGCAGCACGTTCCCTGCCCCGTCGATCAAACGGATGCTGCCGTTTCCCGGAGCTTCGAAGGTTTTGTCGTGCGAACCATATTCCTGCGCTTTTTGGGCCATGAGCCCCACGTTGGGCACGCTGCCCATGGTTGCGGGATTGAAGGCCCCGTTTTCCCGGCAGAAATCAACCACCGCCTGGTAAATGCCTGCGTAACTGCGGTCCGGGATCATGGCCTTCGTGTCGTGTTCCTTGCCGTCCGGTCCCCACATCTTCCCGCCGACGCGCAACGCCGCGGCCATGGACGCGTCGATGATGATGTCACTCGGTACGTGCAGGTTGGTGATGCCCCGGTCGGAGTCCACCATGGCGAGATCCGGACCGCTTTGCATAGCCGCCTGAAGATCGGCCTTGATCGCTTCCTGCTGCGCGGCCGGCAAGGCGCCGATTTTCGCATAGACGTCGCCCAAGCCGTTATTGGGATCAACGCCGAGTTCGGCAAAGACCGCTCCATGTTTTTTGAAAACGTCTTCGAAATACACGGATACGCAATGCCCGAAGATAATAGGGTCCGAGACCTTCATCATGGTAGCCTTCATGTGAAGCGACAACAGGATGCCGGTTTTCTTGGCGTCGTCGATCTGTTCCGTGAAGAATTGACGCAACGCCCGGGCGCTCATCTTCGTGGCATCGACCACGGCGCCCTTGTCCAGGGTCACGTTGTCCTTCAACACGGTGCTGCTGCCGTCGGCGCCGACGAATTCGATGCGGCCTTTCCCGGCCGTCTGCTCGGTAATCGTGGCCGATTTTTCATTGGCAAAGAAATCCTCACCCGGCATGTGGGCCACGTGCGTCTTCGAATCCTTGGCCCAGGCCCCCATCTTGTGCGGATTCTTCTGGGCATATTGTTTCACGGAGGTTGACGCGCGACGGTCCGAATTGCCCTGTCGCAACACCGGGTTGACCGCGCTGCCCTTCACCTTGTCGAATTTTGCCTTGATGTCCTTTTCCGCATCGGTCTTGGGATCTTCCGGGTAGTCGGGAATGGCATAGCCCTGGGATTGCAATTCGGCCACGGCCCCCTTGATTTGGGGAATCGATGCGCTGATATTCGGGAGTTTGATGACGTTGGCGTCCGGCGTTTCCACCATTTCGCCTAACAGGGCAAGATCATCGGGCTGCCGTTGTTCCGGATTCAAGGCGTCGGGAAATTGCGAAATAATTCGACCGGCCAACGAAATATCTTTTCTGCCGACGTTGACGCCTGCGGTTTTCGCAAAGGCCTGAATGATCGGCAAAAATGATCCGCTCGCCAATTCAGGCGCTTCGTCGACCTTGGTATAAATGATATCCGGTTCTGCTGACATGGGTTCCTCCTATATTTTCAAAGTTGCGTAAGAGCACCAGAGGCTCCTCTATTCGGAATTTGAACGGACCATCTTAGAGCGAACCGACGGTTTGACGCAATCAATCGAAAGCCCCAGTCTTATCCAGCGAAAGGACCAGAACGGAATGGGTCAGATAGGCAAGGAGGAAACGCTTCTTCTGTCACCCTCGATCCGGTCTGGTTATCCGCCGTCGAGAGCCGCCAGTTGCTCAACCGCCTTTTGGTGTAGAATCCGGTCGTAGGCGTCTTTTGCAGGGAACGTGATCGCGCGTTCGAGCAGGTCGCGCGCTTTCGCGCGGTTGTCATCGGCATCAAGGGCCAGAAGGCCAAGCGCATATTCGAGAAGCACGATCTTCTCATGAGGTGCCAATTCAAGCGACCGCTCGAAATGAGCGAGAGCGTCCTCTTCGCTGGCATCATAGAGCACGCCGGCCATGAATCCGGCGACAACAACTCCCGCATGCCAGGTGGCGAGGCTCAAATGGGCGGCTGCCATGTTCGGGGCCAGCCGAAGTGCCTCTTCAATGGCCTCACGCACTTGCCCTGCGTACCCTTCATTCAACGCCTCCCACGTGCCGGTCACTTGCGCGAGACGCCCCGTGGCATGGGCCAATTGGAGATGGGCTTCAGGGTTGGAGTTGTCGAGCCGGATCGCCTTTCGCGCGAGTTCTATGGCCCGCCGGAGCAAGCTTTCCTTTTCGCCGTCCGGTGCCATGTGGTAGCTGTAAATCACCAGTGAATTGGCCGCCAATGCGTACCCTTCGGATGTGTCGAGACTCGGCGCAAGATCGGCGGCCTCCGCGAAGCGACCCTCGGTATAGAGGGTTCGCGCCTCTTCAATCGACTGTGCGCCGGTGGTTCCTGCCGGCACGCACATGCACACCATTATGAAAAAGATAAGGGATAGGGACTGGTTCGTTGATCCTGAACGGGCAAGGTGAGCAGGCATCATCGTGTCTTTCGGTCGATGGCGATCAGCAGGGGGGGGAGGAGCAGGAAATCGCAGATCAGCGCAAAGCCGATCGTGAGCGCAACTAGGAGGCCGAGCATCCAACTGATTGCGAACCCCGACGAAGCGAACACCAGAAACCCCAGCATCAGCATCATCGTCGTGGTGAACAACGCCTGGCCGACGGAACGAAAGGCGTAGCACACCGCCTCGGGCGCGGGAAAGCCCTCGCGGCGCGCTTGCAGGTACTTGCTCATGAGGTGAATGGTGTCATCGACGACGGTACCGAAGGCGATCGCGGTCACGAGAGATCCGGCGGGCCCCACCTCGGTGTACAGATAGCCCCAGACGCCGAAAGCCATAAACGAGGGGATGAGGTTGGGCACGAGGCTGACGAGGCCGAGGCTCACGCTTCTGAAAATCCCGATCAGGATCAGCGAAATGAGGATCATGCCCGTGATCGTGCCCCACAACATGCTCTTGGTGTTCTGTATGGCCAGATGGGCGAAGATGAGGCTGTACCCCGATGCCTCCG
This sequence comes from Nitrospirales bacterium, assembly GCA_022824735.1. Lineage (GTDB taxonomy): Bacteria > Nitrospirota > Nitrospiria > Nitrospirales > UBA8639 > Bin75. The sequence goes on along the minus strand of JAJDZI010000008.1, from coordinate 14,815 downwards.
TCGCGAGGTCCGGCGCGTTGGCGCGGAGCCAATCCTGCCCACGCGCTTCGAGCCTGCGCATCTCCTCGGACTTCAGTCTGTGGAGCGTGACGGTCATCCGCGTCGAGGTTTTGCCGATGTCCATGCGGTTGTTGAGGTCCATGCAGAAGGGAACCGAATGTTCGTAGAGCAGCAGGTACTGCGCGGCAAGCTCGGAGTCTTCGGGTAGCCGGTAAAAGGCCGGGTCGTCGCTGTGCATGTTCTTGTTGAGGCGTTTCATGATGTCTGAAAACACTTGGACGTGTGCCACTTCCGGCTGGGCGCGGTACCATTCGGCGAACGCGTCGATCTTTCGCAGGTAGTCGGGATCGGTGATGCCGCCTTCGCGTCCAGCTCTCAGGCTGTATTCCAGAGTTTCTACGCCGGACAGGTTCTCAATGACGAAGTCCGTGTCGCGCCGAAACTCGTAACGTTCATCCAAATGCGTCGTCCAGTTGTCCGTCAGCTCGATGCGGGGCGCGCCGGCTATCAGGGCGACCGCCACAGCGGCCATGGACCAGAGCAGGAGCGTGCGGCGCGCGACGACGAAGGCGCCGAGGCGATCGAAGAAATTGGAATGCCCGGCACGTACGGGACTTGCACGTAGCGGCAGGACCGACAGCAGTGCCGGCAGAAACGTCATGGAATACACGTAGGCGAAGAACATGCCGACTGCCACGAGGTTGCCGAGAACCCGGAAAGGCGGAGAGTCCGAGGCATTCATGCTGAGGAACCCGATCATCGTTGTGGCCGTTGTCAGGAAGACGGGCCAGGCATTGTCGCGTAGCGATTCAACGATTGCAGTGTCCCTGTCCAGACTCCGGCTCATACCGGAAAAGATCTTCTCGACGACGTGGACCGAGTGTGCGATAGCAAGCGTCATGATGATGAGGGGAACGCCGGAGTTGGCGGCGTTGAGTCCCAAGCCGGTCCAGCCGATGACGCCCATGGTCGACCCGACGGCGAAAAGGAGCACCACGACGAGGGACAGCGTGCCGAACAGGGAGCGCAGGAGGACAGCGGCAACGCATACGATGACGAGGAACGCGGCAGGGGCGAGAATTCCCATATCGTCTTGGGCCGCCTTCGTCAGAACTCGGTTCACGAAGACATTGCCTGTTACGTGATAGGCGATATCCGGGTGCGCCGCCCTGGCCTCTTCTAGGAGGTCGCGGAGATAGTTGAGTATCCGGATCTCCGCGGTGTCCGAATGCTCGGGCAAGGCGAAACTGATGACCAGTCCGGCGACGCGCCCGTCGTGGGAGACGAGCCGGCCCACGATACTGGGCTCGTTTAACGCAATTTTCTTGATCTGGGCGAGGTCGTCATCGCTCAGCGATCCCGCGTCGTCAACGAGTTGTTCGACATTCAGGTCATCCTCGACTGACTCGGTGTGGTTATAGTTGGTAAGAGAGTCCACACGGGTGGACGAGGGAACGCGCCATGCGGCCTCGGTCAACTCCTCAATGGCACCGAGCGCCTCGCGGGTAAATATCGACCCTCTCTTGGGCGCGACTGCGACCAGCGCCCCATTGGTTGCCGTGTAGGTATCCTCCAAGGCGTCGAATGCGACGAGTTGAGGATTGTCCTCGTCCAACATGTCACGCCAGTCGTTGGAGATGTTGATGAATTGGAGTCCGGCTGCCAGACCCGCCATCACCGCCATGGCCAAGGCGAGGACCAGCCACCGGTAGCGCAATATGAATGTTGTGTAGCGGTCCAGTAGCAGGGAGTTCATGGCGTTGTTTTCCGCTGCCCTGTAGCCGGGACGACCCCGCTGGTTCCATTGGCGAGTGCTTGCTGGATGAGCACCCTGATCACCGACACGTGGCCTCCGTAGGGCGGAGCCGTGACGTTTGGGCTACACTTTCTGGAATTCCGGGGCAGATTATAGACCAGTACAACAATAGATGCCAGTGCATGTATTGCACTCAAGGAAAGCCTGAGTTCTCCGGTATCTCGCATCGCAACGAGGTCGCAAGTTGCCGACCCGTCAGTGACATCCGTGCCGATCAGAACGACGGGCCTACTTTACATGCATAGATTAAATAGTGCAATAAATACTACTAGAAGAATTGGAATGAATGTGATAGGTTGCTGCCTGTCAGGTAACTTGAGTGCTCAGGCCCACCTCGATAGAACGTCTTGTGGAACAACCCTTTTTGCATACATCTGCCGACTCTTCGCCGCCGGTCTTCGTGACCGGCGCGGCCGGACACGTAGGCGCCAATCTCGTGCGCCGGCTGGTGGACGACGGCGTGCGGGTCCGTGTCCTGCTGAGACACGAAGACAACAACGAAGGCTTGGAAGGTCTTGACGTTGAACGCCGGTTTGGCGACATCCGGGATTTGGATGCCACCAGGCGCGCGCTTGATGGCTGTCAGGGCGTCTACCACGTCGCGGCCAAAATCTCGACCATCGAAGGCAATCGCGCTCATCGCCGGGAAATATTCGACTGCAACGTCGTCGGCACCCGCAACGTGCTGCAAGCGGCGCGGGAGGTGGAAGCCGGCCGGGTGGTGGTGACGGGCTCTTTCAGTGCAGTCGGGTACGATTTGGATAATCCGTCCGCGCCCGCCAACGAGACGATGCAATTCTATCCCATGGAGCGCACGATGCCCTACGAGCGCAGCAAGTCGCTCGTCGAGCATGAATGCTGGCGCGCCGCGGTGAAAGGACAGGACGTCGTGGTGGCAACGTGCTGCGCCGTGATCGGGCCCGCCGATTTTTTCCCCTCGCGATTGGGAAGAGCGTTGTGTGACTACAGCAACCGCAAGCTCCATGCGTACGTTGACGGCGGGTTCGAGTTCGTCGCGTCCCGGGACATTGTCGAAGGACACCTGTTGTGTATGCGTCATGGACGCTCCGGCGAAAAGTACATTTTCAGTAGCGAATACAAAACCATTTCCGAAATTCTGGACCTGTTCGAAGAGGTCTCGGGCGTTCCGCGGCCGTGCCGGCGTATTCCAGCCAACATGATGCTCGTTTTTTCGGAAATGGCGAGTTTTTATCTGAGCCGGTTTCACCCGAGCTTCCCGCAGCGTTTCACCCCGGGCGCCATTCGCCTGTTGCGTAAACGCTTGCACGCCGACGTCGGTAAAGCGAGACGGGATCTCGGCTATCAGCCAACCAGTATCCGCGCCGCGGTTCATGAGGCCTACGCTTTTTACTACCACCGCAACGCAATCACGAACCCACTGGCGAAACGTCCGTGCGCGAACGTCACGAGGCAAAACGCGATAAGACAAGAGGACAGTCTTATGCTGAACCAAGGTATACGGATTACCCCCGACGGAGGCCCGGTATGAGCCCGGCGCTGATGAGTACCCCACCTGACTTCAAGGAAGCCCGCAACCTGCGTCAGCAAGCGCGTGCTGCGGGTATGGACCCGAATTATTGGTACGCGGTTGAGGAAGTGCACCGCGTCAAACCGGGGGCGGTGGTCGAGGTCATGTTCTGGAAACGTTCCATTGCGCTGTTCCGGGGAAAGGACGGCTCGTTTCACGCCGTTGAAAATCGCTGTGCGCATCGCCAACTCAAACTCTCCATGGGCGAGGTGCAAGGCTGCCGGCTCACGTGCGCGTACCACGGCTGGCAGTACGATGAAAACGGACGCTGTGTCTCGATCCCCCACGACCGCTACGGACGTGGTCTTCCAACGCTTCCGCTCAGAACCTATCCCGTGAAGGTGCGTTACGGTCTGGTCTGGTTGTTCCCCGGAGACCCGGAGCAAGCGGAGCTGCGCCGTATCCCGGACATCCCCGAACTTGAGGGACCCGAGCGATGGGCCTGCGAGCCGCTGGTGTTCACTTGGGCGGCTCACCACTCGATGGTGATCGACAACGTGAGTGATTTCACCCACGCCCACCTGCACCGTCAATATCGTCCGTTTGAAGAAGGCGCCGTCCTCACTCGTTGTGAGACCGTCGGCGACAACGTGCACGTGGCCTACAATACAAAGGTCGGACGCGGGCGTATTTCGGGATTGTTTGTCGATCACGGCAGCGTCGACACCACGTATATGGATCTTTGCTATCAATACCCCTACCAGTGGTCGAACACCGATGACGCGATTAAACACTGGCTTTTTGTCCTGCCGATCGATGAGCGGACCACCCGGGCGTTCTTCCTGTTCTATTTCAAGTCGCTGAAGTTGCCCTTGCTGCCGGTACGTATTCCCCGTTTCGCCATGAACGCGGTCCTGAAGATCTCGAACCGTGTACTCATCGGTCCGTTACTCGCCCAGGACGGCGTTGCGGTCGAAGCGGAGCAGCAGGGGTACGAGAGACATTGGGACGCGCCTCCCATCGAGTACAACCCGGCGGTACGGGCTTTTCAAAACGTGACCGTGCGCAAGTGGCGGGAGTATATGGCGCGCGGGGCGGAGAACGGCGATGCCGGGATCTGATCTCCACCTCCCATGGTCCTCCGCGCTGTCGGGCGGCGCCCTGCTTGAGGCGGCGGCCATGGTGTCGGGGTTTATCGGCGTGCTGTTTCTGGGTTCGATGCTTCTGCCCGGAAAACGGGTGGTGGGACCGGAGGTCGAAGGACAATCCACCACCTACAAACTGAACGGCCTTGCCTTGTTCCTGGCGACCGCGGTCGTGGCGGGTCTCGCCCAGGTCTCCGGCTGGTTTTCTCTGTCCGTGCTGCATACCCACTTTGCCGCGTTGTTCGTGGCAACCAACGTCTTCGCATTCGCCTTGTCCGGCTGGCTGTATTTCCAAGGAGCCAGGCCCCGGGATGTATCGCCGGGATCGTGGAAGGGTTTCTTCTTTGGCGTGGACCTGAATCCCGCCTGGTTCGGGGTGGATTTGAAGTTGTTCAGCTACCGTCCTTCTCTGATCGGCTTGGTGCTATTCAACGCATCGTTCGCCGTCGCGCAGTACGAAACCTACGGCGAACTGACCTTGGCGATGACGCTCTACCAGGTCTTCACCTTCCTGTACGTGCTCAACTACTTCCAGTTCGAACACGGAATGATCTACACCTGGGACCTGGTCAGTGAGCGTTTCGGATGGATGTTGATCTGGGGAGACTACGTGCTGGTGCCTTTTTTCTACTGCATCGCCGGCTGGTGGTTGATCCATCCATCGGAACCGCTGTCTCCTATCGCCGTGGCCGCGATCGTCACGTTGTTCGTCCTCGGCTTCTGGCTCTTCCGCGGCGCCAATGAACAGAAGCACCGGTTCAAGCGTGACCCGGGTATCAGGATTTGGGGACAACCCGCCCAATCTCTGGATGGGCGCCTGCTGGTCTCCGGATTCTGGGGCATTGGACGGCATCTCAACTATACCGGTGAAATCTGCATCTACCTCGCGTTCACCCTGACCACCGGGTTTGCATCTTGGGTGCCCTACCTGTTACCCGCGTGGCTGGCGAGCCTGTTGTGGCACCGCTCGAGACGTGATGAGCGTCGCTGCCACGCCAAGTATGGGGAGCTGTGGGGCCGTTATACGCAGCGTGTGCGGTTTTCGATGCTGCCGTTTGTCTATTGAGGAGGGCAAAGGTGGAACCTCGTTCTCACGGTGTAGCAACCGTGCGTTCGGCAGAGCCGTCGCCGAATGGGGCGACAACCATTCCCGAACTCATGGGTGGGTGGCCGCTGATCGGCCATCTGCCGGATTTTCTGAAGAATCCGGTCTCCATGTTGGACCGCGGTTGGCGCGAGCAGGGTGAACTTGTCCGCTTCCGGCTCGGTCCCCGCGAGTTTGCGCTCTTCACCGGACCTGAAGCTCACGACTGTTACTTCAGGGCACCGGAGGATCAGCTCAGCGCCAAAGCCGTGTACCAGTTCACGGTTCCCATCTTCGGTCGTGGCGTGGCTTACGACGCCTCCCCCGAGATCATGGACGAGCAACTCGGGTTTCTGTTTCCGGCCCTGCGTGACGCCGCGATGCGCAGGTATGCCCGCGTCATGTTCGAGGAGACAATGCAGTTGGTCGACGCGCTTGGCGAGGATGGCGTCATCGATCTGCCCCACGCACTGAACGAACTGACCGTCAAAATAGCCAGTCGCTGTCTTATTGGAGAGGAAGTCCGGGAGCAAGTGGACTCGGGTTTTGCCGAGGCGTATCACGACCTGCAGAACGGCATCAACGTCATCGGTTTTTTTCTCCCCAGACTGCCTATCGCAGCGCATCGGAGTCGAGACCGGGCACGGCGCAAAGTGGCCGAGATCTTCAGCCGGATCATGGAGGCGCGCAGGCTTTCCGGGGCTGCGCCCGACGATTTCTTGCAGGCGCTCATGCATGCCCGCTACAAGGACGGTCGCGCTTTGAGTGATGACGAGATAACCGGGATCCTGCTGACGGCATTGTTCGCGGGGCAACACACCAGCGCGGTGCTCGCAACGTGGACCGGTCTGGAACTGTTCAGGGCGCCCTCCTACCTGGCAAAGATAAGAGACGAGATGCAGGACGTCTACCGCGAGACGGGAATCGTGAGCCTCGAAGGTCTCAAGAGACAAGTCGTGCTGGAAAACGCCGTACGTGAGAACGAGCGGCTGCACCCGCCGTTGATCCTTCTGGTCCGCAAGGTGCTCAAACCCTTGCGTTACAGGGATCATATCGTGCCTGCCGGCACCCTGGCCGTGGTATCACCGGCAGTTGCTCACCGGTTGTCCCACGTGTTCGCCGACCCGGAGCGGTTCGCTCCCGAGCGTTTTGCCTCTCCTGCATATGAACACAAACAACACCACTACGCCCTGATCGGTTTTGGCGGCGGCAAACACCGATGCATGGGCGAACATTTTGCGTACCTGCAAATCAAGGCGATCTGGACCGTGCTGCTCGATCGCTTCGACTTTTCTCTCGACACGGCGTTCCCTGCCCCGAATTACAGTAGCTGGGTGACGGGGCCCAAGGCACCATGTCGTGTTCGCTACCGCCGCCGTTCGCACGCGAGCATGCTCCGATGAGCAACGCCACTGTTGGGCGCTACGACGTCGTCATCGTCGGCGCAGGCCCGGTCGGTAGCTTTTGCGCGCTTGCTCACGCAAGGAAAGGCGCTCGGGTCGCCCTGCTCGAAGCCAATCCCAACGTGTCCAAACGGATGGCGGGAGAATGGCTGCATCCGCCTGCCGTGCGGATGTTGCGCGAAGTCGGCATCAGGTTCGATACGCAGCCTCGCAGCACTATCGGTAAAGGATTTGCCGTGTTCCCTGAAGACGGATCGGAGCCGATCGCGCTTCCCTATCCGGAAGGACTTCACGGTGTGGCGTGCGAGCATGCGGAGATCGTCTCGAACCTGCGCGAGGCGATCAAGAATGAGCCGGGTGTCGACTTCATAACCCATGCGCGGGTCCGTTCGGTGGAAAACACGCGGGTCACGTTTTCCTGTAACGGCACTGAGCAATCGCTCTCCGCCGCGCGAATTGTCGGCGCCGACGGCCGGGCCTCAATCGTGCGTCGATCGTTGGGCTTATCGATAAAGCCGAAGACCTGCTCGCGGATGGTGGGTGTGACGTTAAGGGGGGTGAGTTTGCCGCTGGAGGGTTATGGGCACGTGTTATGCGGTGGACCAGGTCCAATGCTCATGTTCCGTCTGGGAGAAGATTGCGTCCGGGTCATCGTCGATGTTCCATCGGACAATTGGGCACACGGGGACTGGATTGGCTTCCTGTCGGACTCCTGTGCCGATGCGTTGCCGGAAACACTCAGGCCTGCATTTGTCGAAACGCTACGAGCGGGGCAATACCAGGCTGCGGCCAATGAACTGAGCCCGCGCATCACGTACGGAAGCCCACATCGAGTGCTGATTGGTGATGCAGCCGGGCACTACCATCCCATGACGGCGGTGGGAATGACCCTCGGTTTCGGCGATGCGCTGGCGCTGGCCGAGGGCAAGGACTTCCACGACTTCACCATGAAGCGTTTCCAGGCGACCCACACTCCCGAGTTGCTCGCCATAGAGCTCTACGAGGTCTTCGCCGACCACCGGCCCGAGGCGGTGGCGGTCAGACACGAGATCTACCGGCGTTGGCGGTCAAGTTCCGCGTTCCGCAACCGGACCATGTCGTTACTCGCTTGTGAAGATATATCGATAGTCCGTATGAGTTTCGCGGGCGGCGCGGTGGTGGTCCGGACGGTTGCCGGGGCGATTCCGCGATCCTACGACCAGTTTGCTTGGCGTCGGGCCTTCGAGATGGTTTATGCACTCTTCGGTCGTCTCGTGTGGCTCCTGCGTGGCGTCATGCAATTGCGCAAGGCGAGAGGCGGGGGCGGAGAAAAAAACGAACACATTCGAGATACCTTGTCCCGTGCGCTTCTGGTTTCCATGCCATCGAGTGCGGACAACTCCCAGCCCATCCGCCCGAGGGTGAGTGCGTCACCCGACGCGGGGCCGGCGTTGAGGAGCGCAAGTGCGGGGCTGTTGAAGCTCCAGGGTGAGGATGGCGCTTGGGAAGGCGAGATGGTTTGGTGTCCCATGCTCACCGCACAATACGTGCTGCTGCACCACGTGATGGGGCGGCCGCTCGACCCCGGCCGGCGCCGTCGTGTGTTGCGCTCCTTTGAATGTACCCGTCTCGAAGGAGGCTTATGGAGTCTGCACGAGCACCCGCCGCCCAACCTGTTTGTCACCACCCTGGTGTACGTCGCGGCGAGATTGCTCGGTGTTGAACGGGATGATCCGTTGATCGAGCCGGCCGGCCGGTTCCTGCAAGCCGAAGGGGTGCTCGGGATCCCGAGCTGGGGGAAATTCTGGCTGGCGCTCCTCAATCTCTACGACTGGCGCGGGGTCAACGCCGTCTTGCCTGAGTTGTGGAGCTTGCCGCGCCGGATACCGTTACATCCCTCAAATTGGTACTGCCATACCCGGCTGATCTATATGGCGATGGCGGTCATTTACACGCATCGGTTTCAAACGCCCGTCACGTCCACGATTGCCTCGTTACGAGAAGAACTGTTCCCCCAGGGGTTTGCCAACGTCGATTTTTCCGCGGGCCGTCATCGCTTGCGAGACGCCGACCTCTACGCACGCCCCAGCGCGTGGCTCCGGACCGGATACGAGTGTGCGCGGGTATTTGAACGGTTCCACGACACACGTCTGCGCACCCACTGCGTGGACGCGCTCATCCGGCAGATACAATGGGAACTGCAAACCACCAACCATACGAGCATCTCTCCGGTCAGCGGGTTCCTCAACATCCTGGCCTTATGGCTGCGTGATCCGAACGACGCCGACTGTCGTCAGGCGCTCGCGCAGTTGGATGGCTGGATCTGGGAGGATGAAGAGCGGGGCGCGCGAGTCACCGGCGCGAGAAGCAGTTCATGGGACACCGGTTTCGCCCTGCAAGCCCTGGCCACGGTGCCCGAGTTCGACGGGGTGCAACAGGCTCTTCGGCAAGGAGCCGGCTTCCTGTGCCGGGAACAGATCGGCACCAGTTTCGAAGGGTTTCGCGAGGCATATCGGGCCGATCCTCAAGGCGGCTGGTGTTTTCCCGGGGGATGGCACGGCTGGCCGGTGAGTGACTGCACTGCGGAAGCGGTGCTGGGGATTCTTGCCGCCGACCCCAAGGCCATCAGCGAGACGGCGCTCAGCGATGCGGTTCAATTCATGCTGCGTAGTCAGAACCGCGATGGCGGTTTTGGCAGCTATGAGGCGCGGCGCTCCGCGGTTGGTCTTGAGTGGCTGAATCCGGCTGAAATGTTTGGCGACTCGATGACTGAGCATTCCTATGTCGAGTGCACCGCGTCTTGCCTCGCGGCGCTCGCCGCCTGCAAGGAGTCCTTTCCGCATATCACGAATCGGGGAGTGCAGGACGCTATGTCGAGAGCTGACGTCTGGCTTCGCCGGACTCAGGCAAGCGATGGGTCATGGCGCGGCGTCTGGGGCGTTCAATTCATCTACGGCACCTTATTCGGTATCAGGGGGCTGATTGCCGCCGGGGCCCGTCCGGGTGATTCGGCGCTACGGTTGGCCTGCCAATGGCTGCTGGACCGCCAGCACGTGGACGGGGGATGGGGTGAACACCACAGCGGTTGTTTGACCGGCCGGTACGTTGCGCATGACGAAAGCCAGGTCATCCAAACCGCATGGGCGTTGATGGCGCTCCTTGAGGCGGGTCATTCGAACTGGGCGGCGATTTCGCAGGGTGCCAGGTTTTTGCTCGACATGCAGGATGCCGATGGGGCATGGCCGAGGCAGGATATGGCCGGGATCTTTTTCCGTACGGCGCTGTTGGATTACGTCCTGTATCGGCAGTATTTTCCCCTGCACGCGCTCGGTCTCTACGAGCAGCGGCGCCGGGCCAGGCTGGATCTGTCAGGTTCCTGAAAGCCTATCCGTTCCTATCCTTTCCTATCCGAGGATGCTGTAATTGCCGTCCATAATCAGGCGGATCGAGACGTACAAGCCCAGCAGCGCGCATAGCACCCAAAAAGCATTGATCGCAAGGATGTAGGTGTACAACTCGCGCCGGCTGATGCGGGTTTGCCGTTTGGCGACGAAGAAGCTGACCCAGTAAACAGACGTCACATAGGTCCATTGCCAGAACACCATGACTCCGAGAATGCCTGCAAAGACAGCAGGCAGGACATCGACTGTATACGCCGCGTACAGGACCATTGATGGAACCGGGGTTACAAAGCCGTTGGCAATATCCGCATTGTAGCCGAACGTCAGGCGGTCCGCGTAGGAGTCATCGTACTGGGAGTAGGCCGCCCAGACGTCGGCCCAGAGCGTCGGCGACAAGGCCTGTGTCAAGGGGACCTTCTTTGAGATAAAGAACTCGAAGGCTGGAGTCCGGCCGGTTTCACGGCACCGTGCATGCCAATATTCGGTGCGCGTCCTGATATAGTCCGGTCGAAGGAACAGGCATATCTCCCAATAGCAGATCAGCAGGTTGATCGAGAAAAACAGGCTCAAAACGGCATGGATGGCGTTCAGGTCCCCGTGGACGCAGTAGCGTGTGCCGATGCCGAGCATGGCAAGGGCCGAGACGATCAGTGCCACGAACAGTCCCACCGGCACCCTCAGGCTGGCCTGGTCTGCGTCCTGTTCGCGAAGCGCTCGATCAGCACCGGATTCAGGCATATCTTCTGATCCTGACGGACAGTTCAGCCCTTCGCTTTTTTGAATCCCCAACCATACAGGATACTCCCGTAATAGTTGAAGGACCGCCTTGCCACGGGGTCGTCGAAGGGATACTCCGCACCGATTTGCGTTGCCGCGGCGAGTCCGCTGACAAAGCAGGTTTCCTGGCTGTTGATCAGCACGTGGGCGCCGCAGTGCCACGTCCGTTTCTTGCCCTGTATGAAGCGGAATAAAGGCACGAGCAGGGCCACGTGGCGCACGTCGTGGACGATGTGCTGAAACCACCACTTTCCGATAATCTTTTTTTCATCGATTCGGCTGATCGGGTTGTAGGTCACCAGGCAAGGCTTATCAGACCGGTTGGCCCACGGCTGCTGGTTATGCATGATGTACGTGATTTCATAATTGTCCGGCCTGGCGCCGTATTGTTCGATGTGGTTGCTCCGCGTGGTCAGGGGCTTCACGTCGTTATCCGGCAGAACCGAGGAGTCGGAGTGGATGATCGTATGGTTGTGGAGTTCGCTCTCGTAACGTATCGATGAGAGGATGTAGCGCTCCAGCATCGTGGGTTTGTCGAGCATCATCATTGTCTGGTTGGCATTGCATGCAAAGATCACTTCATCGAACGTTTCCTTGACGCCGTCCTCGTCCTCGACCACGACTTCCGACGACTGGCGGTGTACTTTCCTGACGGGCCGGTTGAGGTAGATTTTGTCCCGGAAATCGGCGGAGAGGTTTTCATAGATGCGGCGTGTGCCCTGATCCCACGTCTGCATGGGCGTGGCGGCTTCGATGTCAAAGAATTCCAGGTATCTCGTAAAGAGCGCCGCCGGCATGTCGAACACGTTGGTCGCCATCAGGAAGTTGACGAACATGGGCTTCAGCACCTTGTATCTGAAGTCGCCGGAAAAGCCGCCCAGGTTCAGGACCGTCCGCATGCTGATGTAATTGAACGGATTGAGGGCGTTCAGAAATTTCGACTGGCAACGGCTCAACCAGCCGAACCTATGCAGTCGTCTCAGGAGTCGTTGAAACTTCGCAATTTCGGGTTGAAGCTGCTCTCTGATGCCGGAGTCGAAATCATGGGCATAGACCTGGCCACGGTACTTCACGCTGTAACTGAACCTGGTTTCGAGTAACTCGATGCCGAACTTCTTCAGCAGCAACAGGACGTGGTGGTAGATCGATGGAATGCAAGCGGTAACGGAGACGTCGAAGGGAATGGTGCTGCCGTCATCCTGCGGCATATCGGCCGTCACGGCATTCCCACCGATCCGGTCCTGCGCTTCGAACAGTCGGAAGTCGAATCGGTCCGGGTGGTGATGCAGTCCCCATGCAGCCCCCAGCCCGGATATGCCTCCGCCGACGATGGCTATGCGTCGCGGCATGGTCCGTGTCTCGGTTTTATCGGCCATGGCGCGTTAAACGGGCAGTTCGCGTCTCTGCTCGGCGATGTGGAACTTCAGTTTTTTGTTGGGCTTCAGCGACGGAAGGGGATCGTACCGGAGCTTGTAGTTCGCAGGGGATACCTCGATCGTGAAGTAATGCGCGACCATCAGCACGTTGACGGCCAATTGCAGTTCCAGCCACCGAGAGCCGAGGCACGTGTGGGGCCCCAGCCCGAACGGGGCGTACCCGGGGCTGCGGTGCGCGTCGCGCGGAGGCAGATACCGGTCGATGTCAAACGTGAACGGATCAGGAAAGACGTCTTTCATGTAATGCGCGGCAGTTTGGGCAATGTAGATGTTTGTTCCGACCGGCAGTTCGTAGCCCTCGACCATGCACGCATTCATCATGGTTCGAATAGACATCGGGACGATCGGGTACATCCGCAAACACTCCATGAGGAAGCGGTGCGTGACGTCAAGTGCGGATGGGGTGAAGTCCTCGCTATTCGGGTCGCCGCTGTCGAACAGGGCATCGGCTTCACTCCGGATTTTCGCATACAACTCCGGCTGGGACGCCATCGCGTACAACGAGAAGCTGAACGCGTCGCCCAAGTACACGCTGGCGATCAGTGCTGCTGTAAGCTGGAAGCGTAGCGTCGTCTCCGGCACGAACTGCGGATCGCTTGCGTGCAGGTTCAACCAGTCATCCGCAAGGGTCCGCGGGCAGCCAGCCCGCTGTGCGGGCGTATAGATACTCTGGATCCGTCCCAGCAACGTGTCTATGGCTTTTGCACGGCGTTTCATTGCCGGGGTTTTGAGCATGAATTTGGGGAGGATCTTCAAGATGTGAACTTTGAGCGCTTGTTCCTTGTACTTCGACAGATCGTCAAAGATGTCCTGAGAATCAGTGCTGATAAAGAGCGGTGAGAGTTGCGCGTTGATCATAAATCGGCACATGGTCGTCGCAGGATAGGTGTCTCCAACCGTCCAATGCGTCATGTGATTTCTGGCATAATGATAGAGTTGGTCCAACTGTCCTTCGAGTCTTCGGCGGGAATACGCCGGCGACATGGCCCTGCGAAGCCGGAAATGATCGCCCCCATCCAAGGAAGGCATGACTCCGGACGCGCCGTAGACTTTCTCGAAGTCGGCAAAATAGTCCTTGGCTCTCAGGTATATGCGCCCCCGCTTATGCGCCCAGCGATTGGTCTGGGGGCCGGCCAGAAAAATCATGGGCTTGGCAAACGGCAGGCGGATCTCAAATACCGGTCCGTATTCTTGCGCAAGGTCGGCAAAGAGCGCGGGAATGTTGCCCGTGCGAACATGCGGATTGAGCAGTGTTTTTAACACCGAGACAGCCGGAATCTTCTTGGTCATGGCCGAATGTCGAAGCATTGGACCGGCGAGATTGTAGACGACCGCATCGGCGATGGAACGGCCGATCACGTCCATCTTGCAGATGAGTTGGATGCGCGCTTCCGACTCCTCGTCGAGTTGGAAGATGAAACGAAAGACGTCACACGTATTGACGAGGCAAATGACGATGATGTCTCTCGGATCGGGAATTTCGTTCATGAAGATAGTCTTGCTGATCCGCGTCTTGATGAACTGACCTGCAGAGCTTTCCCGGGAGTTGCTGAACAGGTCCGTCTGCCAGACAATCTGATTCAGCGTCCAAAATTCGCCGTTGTGGTATTCCAGGATCTTCAGGTTAACCAAGCGATCCAGAGTCAAATCAATGACGGCCTCCGCCCGGGGGGCAAGCCGTTCAATCCAGAACCGAGTGCTCCGTTGTCTTGGTTCGTTTGCAATCTCCTTCAGAATGGGGTCCAGGGCGGGGTCACCCGTTTCGGTCTCGTCTACAAGGTACAGGGATTCCAAGTCCGTGTCGATGCGCAACATGAGGGAGAGTTCTGCCAGCACTGCCCCGATGACGGCACAGTCCAAGTTCCATCCGGGTACTTGATGAAAATACCCGGTCTCCTCATTGAGAAGCATCAGGATGAACTCTTCGGGCAAACTGAGCGGTTGCGTCGTCGGGTTTTCTTCGGCTTTTTTAGTAGGCGTCATCAGCTTTGCCCTTGCTGCATTTTCTCGATATCACAAGAAAATATCCCCTTCTTGAGGACAAAAAACTAAGTATATCCCTTTGGCTTGGACGAGGCAATTTAAAGTCTTGACTGTATCATGGATTGCACTAAAATACTATAGGTCTTCGGAAAGGAATAATTTGGCATTCATGGATTCACGACGCGAACATGACGTGTTGATTATCGGTGGTGGACCCGCAGGGTCTACTTGCGCCCGATTCGCGAGAAAGCACGGTCTGAACGTGGCCGTGATTGAACGAACCGGCAAGGGTCACGTGAAGA
>JAJDZI010000070.1 GCA_022824735.1 Nitrospirales bacterium | reverse complement strand
CGCCGCACCTTGCCCCGCAAGACCGACTTGGCGACCCTCTCGAATGAGCACTGTACGCGACTCGTGCAAGTCTATAATAATACCCCGCGGAAATGCCTCGGCTATCTCAGACGCCTGCCCTGAGCGAAGCGAACGGGTCGTTGCTCCACTAAATGCCCGTAAAAGCAGATCCTTCGCAGGTCCTTCGCTTCGCTCAGGACAAGCTCAGGATGACAACTTGGGTGTGTTCTTACGGATGACGCCCCCTCAACCCATCGACTGAAAGTGTCAACGAATTACTGAACACATACAAGGATGACAGAAGGAGACAATGAAATGTGTCAACGAATTAGTAAACACATACAGGGATGACAAGAGAGACGTGCAACGCGTGAGTGAACGTTGGCGACGAACGTGGTTTCAGGGATTTGCTCCGTCTAGTCAGGACGGTCCCCATAAAGAGGACTCGCGCCATGCGAAGGGTCGCTCCTTTCGCATCACGTGCCTGATATGGAGAGCGAATGCGAAGGACGTAAATCGTCCTGGGCCAAATCGCATTTCGCCGGGGACCACCGGACTGCAATGACTCGAAGGATGGCGAGTGCCAGCAGGATGCCGCCCAGGGTCAGCCAATGTTCGAGAGAAGCCTCTTTGAACCATTGTGAAATGACTTCGGTCAACATGACGACCAGGATGGTATCTACGATAAAGGTCACTTTCACTCGTCCTTCGGAAAAATACGTGACGGTCGTTTTCAGCACTTCGACGATCGCCAGGAGCAGTAAGGTATTCACAATGATCTTTCTAAAGACCACTTCCAAGGGTTGAGAGACCAGCAGATACAGGTCGGCAAAGGTTTTCACGACTCCACCGGTCAGTGCGATCAGGAGCGTCAGAATCAATAAACTCAGCACAACCTTGGTGCCGCGCATCCAGAGCGTCGTCATATCGGAAAATAAAGTACGTGTCAGAAAAGACATAAACAGTACACCGTACGTTGAAAGGGTTGACAAGGGAAGCCCGGCCGTTAGAGGTCATCGACCGCCACCGGATGCAGCATGTCCCGCACGGACAGGATCCCGACGATCTCGTTTTCCTGCGTCACGGCCAAATGGCGCGTGCCGTGTTGTTGCATCATGTCGGCGGCTTCGAAAACTGACCGTTCCTGGTTGATGCCGATGACCGGGGCACTCATCACCTGAGTGACCGGGGTCTGTTCGGGAATCCGGTTCATCGAGACCACTTTTTTGACAATGTCGGATTCGGTGACGATGCCGATGAAGGTGTCCTGATCCTTCACGAATACGCTGCCGACGTTCAGGACACGCATGAGCAAGCTGGCCCTGAACGCGGTTTCATCGTTCCGGACGGACACCAAATTTCGTTTCATAAGTTGTTCGATGCGAAGCATAATTCTCCTTTCTGTCCGGCAATAGCGTAGCCATGCCATGTAAAGGGAAGGTTTCCAGGACGTTAGGGTCGAGTAAATAAATACCGAAATCGACGGAACATGCAGGAGCCCTGGGGAAATTCGTCGTGACGTTATGCTAGGATCGTCAACGTGCCCGTTTGTGTTCCATCGTGTGACATTGGTGTTGTGGTGGGGATCAATGATTGGTGATCCCTATGAAGAAAGGAGTGACAGGCAGGATGAAAGTCTTGGCAGGACTCGGATTGAGTATGGTGTGGTTGCTCACCGCGTGCGGCGGAACGCCCCACGTCGTGAGCCAGAAAGTCTATACGGACCCCAACCGGGAGGTGGGGCTTCAAACGGTTTCAGCGCACAGCAGGGATGAGGGTTTCTCCCATCCGGCGTTTCTCAAGAACGCTGATATTGCCAACGTGCTGAAAGGGCTGTACGTCGAACGCCGAAGCTCCATCTCCCTGCCGTTGGTAGGCGGGGGCGAATCGGAACGTTATCCGGTCTTCAATCAAAACGAGATCGCGTTTTTTGCGCCCCTGCTGGCCCAGGGGTTCGGTCTGGCGCAACCGAACGAAGTGGTCACCTTTTATGAACGCGGGGAGATTTCCAATATCCATGAAGTGAGGACGTCCGGGGGGCTGTATCTTCAAGGCGACGTGCTGTACGTGGTCCTCAGCAACCATGCGGCCCAGACCGAAATCTGGCAGGACGTCGAAGAATATCATTCACCCGTCAGGCTCCAGCCCCTCAAGCAACTCGAGCCGCAACCCGGCCGACTGGTGTTTGATCCCCCTCAATTCATGGCTCCACCGCAAAAGGAATCCTTCGGCACCGTCGCCACGGGGAAGCCGTGGCAAGTCGGAGTACGCTTTAAGGAATTGCGGTAACTCATCGTACGTCGAACTCCGCACTGATGTAGGGATCAATGATCGTTGGTCTCGACTTATGGCATGAACACGGGCTCAAGCTGCCCTGGCTCGACATGAACCGTCACCTTGATGCGGTTGTCCAAGGGGACACTACGCCATCGGACAGGCACGGGGGTCTGTCCCTACGTCATGATGGGTGGTGTAGGGGACGGCCCCTGTGCCGTCCCGCATTGTCGAAAAGAATATCCTTCAGTGAAATTTTTGTTCAATGCTAAAGTAGATATTCCGTACGCAAGCGGATCCATAGTCTGTTTTGCATCTTTTGTGCTACATTGAGCGCGGAAATTCCACGGATTGAGAAGAAGCCTTAACACAAATGAAACATGGAACCAATAGGGTGGCTTGCAGGGAACAACAATTGTTGCTCCCTGCAAAGGCACTGATTCGGGCATTTCCGGCTCTTTCCATACCAATCACAAATTCGGGACCCCCATGGCGCTGAAAGCCTTGATCGTGGATGATGAACAGGCGATCGTTGACTTGGTTCGCCACCACCTGGAAAAGGAAGGCCTGTCCTGTATCGAGGCGTACGAAGGCGAAACGGCCCTGCAACTCGCACGGGCCGAACACCCGGACCTGATCGTGTTGGACCTTATGCTCCCCGGGATTGACGGGTTGGAAATTTGCCGGTTGCTTCGTCGCGACCGGACCCTCGCCAACATGGCCATTATCATGCTGACGGCCAAAGCGGAAGAAGTCGATCGAGTGGTGGGCCTGGAGATGGGGGCGGATGATTACCTCGTCAAACCGTTTTCCCCCAGAGA
The DNA here is from genome assembly GCA_022824735.1 of Nitrospirales bacterium. Lineage (GTDB taxonomy): Bacteria > Nitrospirota > Nitrospiria > Nitrospirales > UBA8639 > Bin75. The sequence goes on along the minus strand of JAJDZI010000070.1, from coordinate 7,140 downwards.
ATTGGTGGCTCGGATCAAGGCGGTGTTACGTCGCGGTCGCGATTCGCAGGCGGGTGGCGTCAGGCGAGTCGGGACGCTCGAAATTGACGAGGCGAAACATCAGGTTCGGGTTGCAGGCAGGCTGATCGATCTCACGGTCAAGGAGTTCGATTTGCTCCGTGCGCTGGTCCAGGCCAACGGCCGGGTGTTGAACCGGGAACAAATATTGGAAATGGTCTGGGGATACGCCAATGCCGTAGAGATCGAATCGCGGACGGTGGACGTGCATATCAGGCGCCTTCGGGAAAAACTCAAAGATGAAAGTCATCGAATCGTAACGGTCAAGGGTGTGGGCTATCGTTTCGAGGAAGAAGGATGAATCAAGAGACACCGGCATTGAAGGACAGGTTGAGTGTCCGTTTGGGTTTGTTCCTCGGTTGTATGATGTTGGTCGGCATGGTGGGCCTGTGGCTATTGATATCATCAGGGGTGACCGGCGGGGCCCTCTGGGTCGGAGGTCTGGGGATTGCCCTGTTGGGGTTTCTCTTGGGCCTGCGGTTGGGTCACCGGCTTTTGAGGCCGGTCCATGAAATCGACACGCATGCCGCGCGGCTGTTGGAGGGATGGAGGAGGAAAGAGAAGACAACCGAAGACGACGAATTGGGTAGCTTGAGACAGGCGCTTGATTACATCACGGCTTACCCCAGGACGTGGGTACAAGAATTGGAGTCCGAACGAACCAAGGGCGCCTCGATCCTCGACAACATGACCGAAGGCGTGATTGCCCTGGATGGGCAGGGGTACGTGATTCTCATGAATCCCGCTGCTCGAAGGATTCTGGACGTCGCGCAGGACCGGGGAGAAAAGCACACCCTCCTGGAGGTCGTCAGGGATCGGGGATTGGCCGATTGGGTGGAGATGTGTCAAGCCCTCGACACCTCGGAGCCGTGCAAGCGGGAAATCGAGAGTTACTCGCCCTCCCCCCGAATCATTGAGGTGAATGCCATGCCCATGCCCCTTTCGTCGGAGCGCCGGGGCTTTCTGCTCGTCCTGCACGACATCACCGAACTGCGGCGCTTGGAAAAAGTCCGCGCTGAATTCGTGGCGAACGTCTCGCATGAGTTACGCACGCCGTTGACCGCCATCAAGGGGTACCTGGAAACCGTGCTGGATGAAACCAGGCTGGAATCGGTGACGCACCGGCGATTTCTGGAGATTGCGAACAGCCATGCCGAACGGATGGGACGCTTGATTGATGACCTGTTGAACCTTTCCGATATTGAGACGGGAAAAGTGGTCCTGGATCCCACTTCCATCAGTCTTGAAGGCTTTGTACGGGACGTCTCCGCGATGTTCGAGAAAGATGCCGCGAAAAAGAACGTGAAGCTGGTCAACCGGGTCCCTCCTGATCTCGGGGTCCAGGCCGACCGGGACCGGCTCTCTCAGATTTTGGTGAACCTGGTCGATAATGCCGTGAAGTATACGCCGCAAGGGGGAACGGTCAGTTTCCTCGCCGTAAAAACGGACACCCATCAGGTCCGCATTACCGTTCAAGACACGGGACAAGGTATACCGCCAAACGACCTGCCTCGCATTACGGAACGATTTTACCGGGTCGAGAAAGCGCGTTCCCGCGTGGAAGGTGGCACCGGTCTTGGTCTCGCCATCGTGAAACATCTTGTGCAATTGCACGGCGGCGCGCTTCACATCGAAAGCGAATACGGTAAAGGCACGACGATCGAATTTCTGCTCCCAGCCGTGCAACTCCAACCCGCCTGCTAGATTGTCGGGTTACGCTGTGCCAACCCTGTTCCTCCCCTTGCCCCTTCTTATAAGATTATTTGATAGTATGGTAAAAACAAACACGACGCTTGGGGCTAAGCAGCCTACATGACCGCTACCAGAAATCTCGTTCCATCAGATCCACTTGCTTTTATCCGGCGTTGTGTTCGAAATGGTAGAATAATCTGGACCTATCATGTAAATATGCGACTCAGGACCAAGGGTATCAGTAGAAGGTCGATTTTGGATTCCGTACATGCTTATGAAATCATTGAGTCGTACACTGACGACAAGTATTTGCCGAGTTACTTGATATATACCGAATATGCAGGCGAGTATTACCATATTCTCTTCGCAACGGATGTAGAAAGTGAGAACGTCCGCATCGTGACCACCTACCGACCAAGTGAACAAGAATGGTTGCCGGACTTGAAAACTCGGAGGAGGTTATCATGAAGTGCCATGTTTGTGGTGAACACTTGGAGCCGATGATTTCGGATCTTCCCTTCCGCCTTGGCCCAACGAGTATCGTCGTGATCAAGAAGCTACCCGTGCTTGAATGCACCAATTGCACGGAGTTCTCTATTGAAGATCCGGTCATGGAGAAAGTTGAGCATTTGCTTGAGCAAACCGATGGAGCCGCCGAGCTTGAAGTCATCGCCTATGCAGCCTAGCCCTGTAGGGATCAACGATCGTTGGTCCCTACAGGTAGGCCGGATTAGCATAGCGTAATCCGACGTTCTGCCTGCTGTGCGGAACATAGCAGAATCATAGCAATATCATAGCAAACATAGCAGGAAAAATAGCAAAATATAGCATGGCATAGCAGGACATAGCATAATCACAGCAAGGCATAGCAAAATCATAGCAAACATAGCACAAGCCTTTTGTCTCCTTCGGTCATTCCCGCCGCTTGTCCCCGATCCTCGATTACAAACAGCTTGTCCTTGACGTTAGTAATCGAGGATCAAGGACAGGCTTGATCGGGGAGCCAGGGTTCTAATCTGTCATCCCCGACCTGATCGGGGCTCCAGTGTCTTTATAAAGGTATTTGTAGCCGCGCGATCTCTTGCCTTTCCCAAACTCTCTCCCAACCGAGGGGAAAGCTGGGATGAGAGGGTACGTAAGCTTCCCCTGATTTGCGACATGTGATCAGTGGAGTTTTCTGGCAGGATCACCCTGTAAGGAGACGACCATGAGACGAAGCCGATTCACCGAGACGCAAATCGTCACCATGTTGCAAGAGGCGGAGACGGGGAAGAAGGCGCGGGAACTCTGCCGCCAGCACGGCATCAGGGAGGCGACGTATGACCACTGATCCAGGGTTTTTGTTTTTTTCGTTTGCGACGAGTAGATCTTTTCCAAACCGTCTCAGCGAAGATGTCAGGTTACGCCTGGCCTGACCTACGCGGCTGAGCGTTGTTCGGCGGGCACCCCCCCCACCCCCACAGCCGTCGCCGGGCGGCTCGGCGTCTGCGACACCCCCACCAGGGGGGAGTGATTATGGGGGCTCACCCTGTAGCCTTCCCGATGGACAACCACGGGGGGTGTCCCTACACAACACCCTCTCCCACTCCATCGGGAGAGGGTGTAGAAAATTTACAGACGTGTAACCCTCCTCATACGTGGCTGCAATGCGTTCCCCGTATAGTGCAGGGAATCGGATCCGGGCATTCCCTGTTGCTTAACACGTTCGTCATCTACTCTTTACGCCCTGGAAGCATGCAACCTTTAGAGTAAGCAACTGCCAGGGAACGGTACAGCAGTATACAAAGGAACCTCTGATCCCCGATTAAGAACGTCGAGGACATGTTTATTGTGATAGCGGGATGCCGGGCAAGGCGTCCCGGAGCGAAACCCGAGGCTTATCAGAGAGATAGGTGAGGGTTGAGCGAGGACACAACGCGGCCATGCGCCCGATAGTGCACTAAATCAGAGGTTCCCAAATAACATTCTTCAAAAGGAGGGTAACAACATTATGAGACGGTTCGTATCGGCAAACGGCGCCAGTCGATTTTGTAGTAACAGGATCGTATTCCTGAGTCTCCTTTTCCTGGCAGTCGGCATGAGCAGCGCAGTCCAAAGTTGGGCGGCTTCCGACTCCATGGTGGATCCGGATTGGAAAAGTTACAGCCAGGTCAGTGGGGTTTCCGGGAATCTGAACAGCATCGGATCCGACACCCTCAACAACCTCATGACCTTATGGGCTGAAGGGTTCAGAAAAGAATACCCCAACGTCAAGATTCAAATTGAAGGGAAAGGGTCCAGCACGGCTCCGCCGGCGTTGATTGAAGGGACGGCCCAACTCGGCCCGATGTCGCGGCAAATGAAAGCGAAAGAGATGGACAAGTTCGAGTCGAAATTCGGTTATAAAGCCACCAGTGTTCCCGTGGCCGTTGACGCGCTGGCCGTGTACGTCAATAAGGACAATCCCGTGAAATGCATGAGCATGGAAGAAGTGGATGGCGCTTTTTCTAAAACCCGGAGGCGTGGGCATTCCGTGAATATCGACACGTGGGGGAAAGCGGGGCTTGATGGGAACTGGAAAAGCACGAGGGTGAGCCTGTACGGTCGAAATTCGGCCTCGGGGACCTATGGATTCTTCAAGAAAAAAGTCTTGAAGAAGGGCGATTATAAAGATGAGGTTAAGGAGCAACCCGGCTCGGCTTCGGTGGTGCAGGGCGTGACGGAAGATCGGGGCGGGCTTGGGTATAGCGGTATCGGGTATCGGACCTCGGGCGTGAGAGCGATTCCGTTGTCGGCCAAAAGCGGTGAAGGGTGCTATGAGCCGACCTTTGCCAATGCCTCCGCCGGCAAGTATCCGTTGGCGCGGTTTCTTTATCTGTACGTGAATAAAGCTCCGGGAAAACCGTTGCCGCCGTTGGTCGCGGAATTCCTGAAATACGTGTACAGCAAAGCAGGACAGCATATCGTCATCAAGGACGGCTATTTCCCTTTGCCGCAAAACCTTATCGCCAAGAAATTGGGTGAAATGTAAATGGCGGTTGTCTTAGCTTGACCAGAAAGCCAAAGTGTACGACTATTGAGAAACAAGAGTGACAAAGCCATGTCCTACAAAGCCTCGGCTTTCGGGTATGGCTTTGTTATTTTCGCGTCAACGACTTCCTTATGAACCAGACTGATCCCACCGCGAATCAGATTGAGATGGCGCCACCTCCTGCGCCGTCGTTTCTTTCGAAGATCACCTCCCGGACGTTGCGGCGTTGGGTCGATCATGGCGCAAGGGGGGTGATCACGCTTGGAGGATGGGCGACCATTTTCAGTATCTTCGGTATTTTTGCCTATCTGTTTATCGAAGTCGCTCCATTATTCTATGCCGCTTCATGGAGCCAAGGGACTTCCGTGCAAATCGACTCAATCGGGGAAGCTCCTCCGCAAAACGTCAGTGTGGGGATCAATGAATACATGGAAGTGGGATACGTGCTTCGAAATGGCGACATTTCGTTCTATACGTTTCCCGCCGGCACCCCGATGGCTCTTAAGTCGTTACCGGAATTCGAGGACGGGGACATTACCTCGATGGCCCGCTCTCCGGGGAAAGACCACGTCTATGGACTCGGGACGAGAAACGGTCGAGTCATGCCCTTGTACGTCACGTTTCGAGTGACGTTTGAAGATGACGTACGAAACACTGAACCGGTGGTGACCTCGGGTGAGCCGTTTGAGGCCGTCCCGACGTCCGTCGGTCCTGAGCGGAGCGGCGCGAAGTCGAAGGATGCTTCCGTCGCGCGACTGGCCTACCGGGAGACGGATAGCGGACCCATCGCCGCCGTCTTGACCGAGTCAGGCCGATTGTTCCTGACCAAGATGCAGGAATCGGAGGCGGAGGGGCTGTTTGCGCTGGAAACGGAATCGGAACTTCTTCAGTCCGAGATCGCCGATGAGGGCATGGGGGCCCTTTCCGTGCTGCTTCTGGACGATTTGGGGGAAACGCTGTTGGGGGGTACCACAGACGGCAGGTTGCTGTATTGGGACATTCAAGACATCCAAAGCCCGAGGCTGATGGGGCTTTATTCCGTGGGGGCCTCCATCACCGCTCTTTCCTATCTCATCGGCGACCGTTCCATTGTGGTCGGTACGGAAAAAGGGACGGTCTCCGTCTGGATGTCCGTGATCGATCCTGACGTGGGAGGTGATCCGCGACTTGAAAAGATTCGGGACCTGGCTTCGCATAAGGTGGCCGTGAGCGCCATTTCCCCTTCGCGACGGGATAAAGGGTTTCTTACGGCGGACGTCTCCGGTGGCGTGGCCGTGCACCATTCGACATCCAGTCAGACCCTCATCCAAATGCCAGGGAACGGGTCCGCCGTTGTCGCTGCGATGTTTGCACCGAAGACCGACGGGGCCTTGGTACTCGATGAGTCAGGACGGTTGATTACCTATCATATTGAGAATGAGCATCCCGAATCCACGTTCTCGTCCTTGTTCTTGCCCGTGCTCTATGAGGGGTACGAGGAGCCTCACCATATCTGGCAATCAACCGGTGGCTCCGACGCGTTCGAGCCAAAATTCGGCTTGTGGCCGATCATGTTCGGTACGCTGAAAGGGACGATTTACGCGATGTTGCTGGCCACGCCCCTCGCCGTGCTGGGCGCGATCTATACCTCGATGTTCATGCGTCCCAATATTCGCGCCGTGGTCAAACCCGTCGTGGAAATCATGGAGGCCCTCCCCACGGTCGTCCTGGGATTCCTGGCCGGGTTGTGGTTCGCGCCGTTGTTGGAAAAAATCTTTCCCGCCGTGGTGGCCCTGTTTCTCATGGTCCCGTTGGCCGTGGTGTTGGTCTGCATCGGGTGGCAATTTCTTCCTGCGAGGCTCAAGGGCCACTCGGGGAACGTGACGGAACTGGCGACGTTTTTGCTGGTCCTCGTCGGAACGGTGTGGATCTGTCTCCAGTTGAATCAGCCGATCGAAGCCTGGCTCTTCGATTCCGACTATAAGGGATGGTTGCAGTCGACGTTCGGGTTGGCGTACGACCAGCGCAACGCGTTGGTCATTGCCTTTGCGATGGGCATGGCCGTCATCCCCACGATTTTCAGCATCAGTGAGGATTCCCTGAGCAACGTGCCGCCCCATCTGATTGCCGGTTCGTTGGCCCTCGGGGCCACCCCGTGGCAGACCCTGACAAAATTGGTCATCATCTCGGCGAGTCCCGGATTATTTTCCGCGCTCATGATCGGGTTGGGGAGGGTCGTGGGAGAAACCATGATCGTGCTGATGGCCACGGGCAACACCCCGGTGATGGATATGAACCTTTTCAATGGATTCCGAACCTTATCGGCGAACATTGCCGTGGAAATGCCCGAGGCCCCGCATGGGGGCACGCTGTATCGGCTCCTGTTCCTGGCCGGCCTGCTG
>JAJDZI010000079.1 GCA_022824735.1 Nitrospirales bacterium | reverse complement strand
TCCGGTCCACGGTGACGGGACGAAAGGTTCCGGGCCCCACGTGCAGCGTGACGGTCACAAGTTGAATGCCCTTCCGTTTAAGAGCAGCGAGTAAGCGATCGGTGAAGTGCAACCCCGCAGTCGGTGCGGCAACGGCCCCTTCCGAGCGCGCGAAGACCGTTTGGTAGGCTTCTTTGTCGCGCGCATCCGCCTGACGTTTGATATAGGGCGGGAGCGGGACTTCTCCAATCTTCTCCAGCAGATCCTTGATCGAACCTTGTGTGTCAATTCGCAAGACCGTGCGCTCCTGACTCCGTTCCAGAACCTCGGCGGTCGCTTCATCCTGAAATTGCAGAACCTGACCAACGTCGACGTGTCCTTTCAGCAAGACTTCCCACCGCTTTTCCTCCAAGGGCCGGACCAACAACGCCTCGATTTTCCCACCGGTGGACCGTTTGGCGCCGTGGAGCCTGGCGGGGATCACCTTCGTGTCGTTCAACACCACCACGTCATCGGACCGCAACAGATTCGGCAGATCCTTCATCCGGGCATGTTGAAACGCAGGCTCCCCCTTACGCGGCACAACCAACAGGCGCGCGTGATCTCTCGGAGCAACCGGATAGTCGGCAATCAGCGATTCATCGAATGGGAAGTCGAACTCGGACAATCGCAAGGCGGACACCCACTTCGAGAAAACTTGTCTTCCCCTGCTGTCATTCTTGCGCACGCGAGAATTGTAGGTGTTCAGTAATTCGTTGACAGCATGTAGGGACAACCCCCTGTGGTTGTCCTTTCTGTGGAGGGCAGGCACAGGGGCCTGCCCCTACTCACCCTCACCTTCATCCTCTCCCATCAAGGGAGAGGAAAGTCCATTCCATGCCTCCCCTCGCCCCTTTGTGGGAGAGGGCTGGGGTGAGGGGGAAAATTGTCAACGAATTGCTGAACACATACAAGAATGACAGACGGGGAGGATGTCGGGAATGACAAATTATGGGCAAGCCCACTCCACTATGGAGACCGGATTCCCGTCTCTTCGGGAATGACGGAAGCGGGCAGGGTCATGACCACCTGATCGCGTGGCAGGATTTCCGTCCCCGGGTAGTAATAGCGCAGGATGGATTGATAGGGGTACCCCAACTCGGCCATTTCCTTGGCGCCCCATTGACAGAGGCCGACCCCATGTCCTGCCCCTTTTCCTGCAAACACCACGTGCCTGTCAATGCGTTCAATAACAAAGCGGGTACTGCGGACTTTGGCATACCCGAGGACCCTCCGAAATTCCTGTCCCGTGATCACGAGTTCTCCCAGGGAATGCAGGATCCTCATATCCTTGACCCGACCGGCGGCGGTCATGCCATAAGGCGTGAGCGTCGCGAGCCAGCCAATGGGATACCCTTCTTCCTTGAGCCGGGCTTCGACCACGTCAAACGGAATGGTTGCTCTCCACTCGTACCAGGGCGACTTCCGATCAAACGGACAAGCCACCCCTTTGAGATAGGGCAAGTCTTTATCCCACACGTTCACGGCGTTTTCCGTAGGCCCGGCGGTCGTGGATGAATACACCGCGAAAATGGGACGGCCTTCATAGGTCAGGACTTGGCCACGTGTCCGGCTTACGGCATCGAGCACGGCGCGATTAACCTTTTGACGGCCGGTATAGACCTGATCCTGCACGCTCGCATAGACGTCGAACGGTTGGGCTGCGCTCTCGAGTTTCTTGTATAACACGTAGGTCCGCGCCGCCACGGCCTGCGTTCGCAAGAGTTCTTCGTGCCAATCCGGATTGACTTCCGAACTCACAACGCCCGCCACGTACTCTTCGAGATCAACCACGTTCACGATCAGGAGGCGCCCATCCCGAACCATGACATCGAGACTGCCATACACCATCCACTGCTCACTCGTCGCGTCAGGAGACGGGCCTTGAAGCGTGATCCGCAGTTCGTTGTCCGTCCCCTGAATCGTAAGACGATTGCCTCGTACCAGGCGATTATTGACCTGTAACTCCTGCCCTTTGGGAATCACGCTCACCTCAGAAGCCGCGTTAATCCGGTCTCCCGAAGACGTTTCGAGACGCAAATCTCCGGCGGAGGCGACTGTGACACGGTCGGCCTGTTGGGCCAGGGCAACCCGTACATGATCCGCCGCGTGCACCCGGGGCAACGATCCCAGCCCCACCCCGATGATCAGCAGGAGCATCCAAACCGGAGAGAAGGTGGACTGGGACTGGATCATCGTTTCAAGAAAAAGTAGAGCAGGAGACTACCCACCACACTGATGACGATACTGGTCCCTAGTGGGAAGTAAAAGGTGAAGTTGTCTCGCTTGATGAACATATCGCCCGGCAGCTTCCCCAGCCAGCCGAACCCGGTCCCTCCACCCGACCACTTACCGAGCAATGAGACGAGCACGCCGAGGACGACAATGCCCAAGCCCAGCAGAATCAGCGTTTTTCCGACGAACTCCGGCACGACTCACCGCACCAATGCCTCGGCAATCTGGACGGCGTTGAGCGCAGCCCCCTTGCGCAGGTTATCCGCCACCACCCACAAATTGAGCCCATTGGGAATGGAGTCGTCCTCACGAATCCGTCCCACGAATACCGCATCCGTTCCCGCGGCGTGGATCTGCAGGGGATACAACGTCCGCGAAGGATCGTCATACAGTTGCACGCCCGGCGCGGTCGAGAGGATGGCCCGGGTTTCCTCCACCGACAATTTCTGTTTCGTTTCGACGTTGACGGATTCCGCGTGACTGACGAACACGGGCACGCGCACCGTCGTCGCGGATATCCCGATTGACCGGTCACCAAGTATCTTCCGGGTTTCGTTGACCATCTTCATTTCTTCGCCGGTATACCCCGACGACAGAAAATCGTCGATGTGCGGCAAACAGTTGAATGCAATCTGGTGCGGATACACCGTGGACGTCACGTCGCCGAAGCTCAACAACTGCCGGCACTGCTCCGCTAATTCGTCCATGGCCTCTTTCCCGGTACCGGACACCGATTGATAGGTTGAGACGATGACGCGGGTAATCGTGGCCCGATCGTGTAACGGCTTGAGGACCACCACCATTTGAATGGTGGAACAATTCGGGTTGGCCACAATACCCTGGTGGGTTTCCAGGTCGTGCGCGTTGACTTCAGGGACGACCAGCGGAACCTGTGGGTCCATACGCCAGGCCGAACTGTTATCGATCACCACCGCCCCGGCTTTGACGGCAACCGGCGCGTACTCCTTACTCACGGAAGCACCGGCGGAGAACAACGCGAGATCGATCCCCTGAAACGATTCCCGTGTGAGCAATTTCACCGTGACGTCGTCGCCGCGAAACGACACGGTCCCGCCCGCGGACTTGGACGACGCCAACGGACGCACCTCGCCCACGGGAAACTTGCGTTCTTCCAAAACCGAAAGCATTTCCGTGCCCACGGCGCCGGTGGCCCCGACCACGGCAACGGTATACGCCGATTTCTTCTTCATCTTCCGTTCACGACGCGGATACGGTGACTGAAGGTATCCGCGATGTAGACGTGCCCCCGGGAGTCCAGGGCAACTCCGAAGGGATAGTTGAGGCTACTCTGCAAGGGATCCTTCCCATCGCCGGAAAATTCCGCCTTCCCGTTCCCGGCCAGGAGCGACATTTCCCGTTTCTGCACGTTCCACACCCGGATCAAGTGATTATCGCTGTCCGTAATGAACAGGCGGCCGTCGGGATGAAGGGCAATGGCATACGGCCGGGACAGGTTGGGCGACGATTCATTTTCGCCCGGCGCGAAGTGAAATTCACCCGTTCCTCCCACCAGCGTTTCCACTGTCCCGGTCTGTCGATCCCATTGCCGAATCCGGCCATTAAACGTATCGGCAATATACAGGTTTCCGTCCTGATCCACGGCAAGTCCGCTGGGACCGGCCAACGCGGTTTCAGGACCGGCGGCCCCATCGCCGTTGTATCCCGATTCCCCGGTCCCGGCGATGGTCGTCATCACGCCGGAAGGCACATCGAGTTTTCTGATCCGGTTGTTGCTTTGATCCGCGATGTACAAACAATCCGGCCCGTCCAGGACCAGGGCCACAGGTTCATTCAGGGCCGCTTGTACGGCAGGTCCATTGTCACCGTAAAATTTCGCCTGGCCCGTTCCTGCGACGGTGGAGATGAACCCGGTGGCGGGATCAATCCGGCGGATTCGGTGATTCCAGGTATCGGCAATGTACACGGTGCCATCTTCGGCCACGGCCACGGCCGAGGGAAAATTGAGCGCGGCCTCGGTTGCCGGACCACCATCACCGGCAAACCGCTGATCCTTTGATTGGGTTCCGGTCACGTAGCGGACCATGCCACTCAAATCGGGGGCTTGCGAGTAGGCGTCACCCGGCTTGCCCACCGGATCTGCCAATGGATCTTCATCGTCTTCTGCGCGCTCCGGTACAGGCTCGACAGGCCTCGACGCAGGGGCATCAGGCCCGAAGGCTCCGGCTATCGTCGTGATGAACCCGGTTTGCGCGTCAACCTTGCGCACCAGGTGATTCTCCGAATCGGCGATATAGAGATTGTCCGTAGCGTCGAGAGCCACCGTTTTGGGTTCGTTCAACGCAGCCGCGGTGGCCGGACCGGCATCTCCGCCGCAGCCGGGCTCCCCGCTTCCGGCGATGGTCCCGATCGTGCCGGCTTGAATGGTGTCCAACATGCTTCTCTTAACCTTCCTTACACCTAACCGATGCTTTGCAGAATACGGTCGCTCATCTCTTTGGTGCCCACGAGGGTGGTGCCTGGCGCCGCAATGTCTCCGGTTCGACACCCCTGACCCAACACGGCCTGAATCGCATTTTCGATCAGGTCCGCTTCCTCGCTCATGCCGAACGAATACCGGAGCATCATCGCACCGGAGGCGATCATGCCGATAGGGTTGGCGGCATCCTTGCCCGCAATATCCGGGGCGCTCCCGTGAATGGGTTCATACATGCCGACGGACGCGCCGACGCTCGCCGACGGCAGCATCCCGATCGACCCGGTCAACATAGCGGCTTCGTCACTCAAAATGTCACCAAACAAATTCGTCGTCAGGATCACGTCAAACTGCCCGGGATTCCGGATCAACTGCATCGCGCAATTGTCTACGTACATGTGTCGCAGTTCCACGTCCTGATAGTCCTTGTGGACCTCAATGACGACCTTCCGCCACAACTCCGAGGATTCCAGCACGTTTGCCTTGTCCACGGAAGTGACGAGCCTCCGGCGTTTGCGCGCGACGTCGAAGGCGATTTTGGCAATCCGCGTAATTTCTTCCGTTGTATAGACTTCGGTGTTGAAGCCGCGATGGCCGGTCGGCGTCGCCTCCACGCCCTTGGGTTTCCCGAAATAAATGCCGCCAGTCAGTTCGCGCACCACCAGCACGTCGATGCCCTCAATGACCTCGCGCTTGAGGGTCGAGGCATCGGCCAATTCCGAATACAATTTGGCCGGCCGGAGATTCGCAAACAACCCGAGTTGTTCACGCAAGCCCAGCAAGGCCCGTTCCGGCCGCCGCTCATAGTCGAGGCCTTCCCATTTCGGTCCTCCCACCGCCCCTAACAGGACCGCATCACTGGTTTTGGCCAACTGCAGCGTATCGTCCGGGAGCGGCCATCCCGTATCGTCAATGGCCTGACCGCCGACCGCGGCGTGAACAAACTCAAACGCATGACCACCGCGTTTTCCAACCGCTTCCAACACCGCCACGGCCGCCGGCACGATCTCCGGGCCGATACCATCCCCTGCCAAGACTGCAATCTTCTTATTCATAAATTTTTCTTCATCCTCACTTTTCACCCTCACCCTGACCCTCTCCCATCAAGGGAGAGGGGATTTTTCGGTCAACAAAGCCTGATTTTATCGCCCTGGTTGGCGCGGCGTTCCAATTGCGACGCCAGTTTATTCAGCGCATTCAGATAGGCCTGGGCCGAAGCCACGATAATATCGGTATTCGCCCCGTTCCCGGTGACGATTTCGCCATCCTGCTCGACTCGCACCGACACCTCTCCTTGCGCGTCGGTCCCACCGGTGATGGCTTTGACCACGTAGGCCAACAATTTGCTTTTGGTTTGCGTGATCCGGGCAATGGTTCGATAGACTGCGTCAACCGGACCATCGCCGGTGCCCGTCTCCTTCATCGCCTGCCCCTCCACCTCCAACTCCACGGTTGCCGTCGGCAATTGATTCGTTCCGCTTTGGGTGCTCAACGCCTGTAACGAATAGCGTTCGGGCACCTTGGTGACGGCTTCGGACACGATCGATTCCAAATCTTCCTCGAACAGTTCCTTTTTCTGGTCCGCGAGCCGTTTGAATCGCTCAAACGCCGCGTCCATGTCTTCGTCCGAGAGCGTATAGCCCAACTTCGCCAATTCCGATCGAAAGGCGTGGCGACCGGACAGTTTTCCCATCACCAGGCGACTTTGCGTCAACCCGATGGAACCGGGCTGCATGATTTCATACGTGTTTTTGTCCTTGAGCAACCCGTCCTGGTGGATCCCGGACGTATGCGCAAACGCGTTCGCCCCGACAATGGCTTTGTTGGGCTGGACAACCATCCCCGTGATCTTGCTGACCAGCCGGCTGGTCTTGGAAATTTCTTCAGTGCGAATCTGCGTCCCGGCGTCATAAAAATCCTGGCGAGTCCGCAGCCCCATCACGATCTCCTCCATCGACGCATTGCCGGCCCGTTCGCCGATGCCGTTGACCGTACATTCCACTTGCCCGGCGCCGGCGTGGATGGCCGCCATGGAATTGGCAACCGCCAATCCCAAATCATTATGACAATGGACGGAGATGACCGCCCGGTCGCAGGCACGCACCCGCGTCCTGAGCGTTCGGATAATATCTTCAAATTCCTTGGGGGTCGTGTACCCCACGGTATCGGGAATATTCACCGTACCCGCGCCTGCGTCCACGACTGCCTCCACGACTTCGCACAGGTAGGAGACGTCAGACCGCGTCGCGTCCATGGGAGAAAACTCAACGTCATCGACGTAGCTGCGCGCGTGCCGGACCATCTCGACCGCACGCTGAAGCGCTTCCTCTCTCGTCATGCGGAATTGGTGTTTCAGGTGAATGTCCGACGTGGACAGGAAGGTATGAATGCGCGGTTTGGGCGCCCCGTTCAATGCCTTCCACGCCGAATCGATGTCCGCAGGCTTGGCCCGTGCCAGACTACAAACCGTCGGGCCTTCCACCTCCTGCCCAATACGCTGCACCGCCTCGAAATCGCCGGGGGAACTGAAGGCGAACCCGGCTTCAATAATATCGACGTTCAAGCGAGCCAGTTGTTTGGCGACCAGCACTTTTTCTTCCACGTTCATGCTGGCTCCCGGAGACTGCTCGCCGTCACGCAAAGTGGTGTCGAAAATTCTGATGTGTCGCTTCATCGCCCATGCTCCTCACGAAAATGATTCACGGCCTCCCGGCAAGACCTTGCCCACATGTTCATCGAGCCCCGCTTTCAGCTTTTCTCAATCATACCCCAATCATTCACCCAAGCATAACCAGCCCCCATAATAAAAAAGCCTTCACCCCGAAGAGGTGAAGGCTTTCGACCTGTTTCGGGGTCATCAGGGGGTTACTGCTATTTTAAGCAGGCTTGCCAGTGTCAGTGTCGCATCAGCTAAAAGGAGGGCGCCTCCGCCTTTTCCTTGCCATTGATCCATGCGGAATCAGTCCTTTGACTCCGACGACACGGGCGCCCGAACCGGCGTCTCCCGCGTCGTTGGCGCGGTGACAACGTTCCAGCCCTTTTCCAACAAACCGGAACTCACGTATGCCAAACAAATCACAAACAACATCAATTCAGGATAGGCCATGACGGACACCAGAATCAAGACGGCCCAGACCAAATACATGAAATGGTTGTGGCCTGCAAACTTCAACTGTTTCACGCCACGGTATTTCACCGTGCTCACCATGAGGAACCCCATCAGCAGGCTCAAGACGATCACCACCGAAGGAAGCACGCTTGCAGGCAGGTGACTGATATGCATGTCGAAAATATAAAACGTCGCGATAAAACCGGCTGCCGCGGGAATGGGCAAACCCGTAAAAAACCGGCTCTCCGCGCTGCCCGCCATGACGTTGAACCGGGCCAAACGCAGGGCGCCGCAGGCCACGTACGCAAACATGATCGCCGCGCCCAACATGCCCGGTGATTTCAGCACCCACGCATAAATCAAAAACCCGGGGGCAAGCCCGAATGAAATCAGATCAGACAGGGAATCGTATTCCACGCCAAACTCGCTCGTACTGTTGGTCAAACGGGCGGACGTACCGTCCAGGACGTCGAAGATCATCGCAATCAGGATCACAATGGCCGCCGCTTCCAAGCGACCATGGTACACCAACACCATCGCGGCCAACCCGCTGAACAGGTTGCCCGTGGTGAGGATGTTTGGGATCAGGTGAACGCCACGCCGGCGCGACCCTTCCTTATTGTTCAGTATTTTCCCCTTCACG
Source organism: Nitrospirales bacterium (assembly GCA_022824735.1). GTDB lineage: Bacteria > Nitrospirota > Nitrospiria > Nitrospirales > UBA8639 > Bin75. Next base: position 30,139 of record JAJDZI010000079.1, on the reverse strand, counting down.
TGAACTCCGCGAGTATGGATTCTCCACCCTTCACCTGGTCTCCGACCTTGACGCGAATACGGCTGTCAACGTCGAAATACGTATCCATCCTGGACCCGAACCGGATCAGGCCAAAGCGTTCACCGGACACGGCGGTATCGCCAGGCTGCGCCCAGCACACGATCCGCCTGGCCACGAGCCCCGCGACCTGGACACAGAGCACCTTTTGCTTCGACGGCGTTTCAATCATCAACGCATTCTGTTCATTATGCACCGTGGCATCCTGACCGCTGGCGTCGAGAAACCGTCCCGGCTGGTAGGCCATATCCATCACGGTGCCTGCGCACGGCATTCGATTGATGTGCACGTCAAAAATATTCAGGAAGATACTGATCCGGATACTTTGCTCTTTCAAATATCTCGGTTCAAATTCCTTCTGAATCGCGATGACTTTCCCGTCTCCGGGCGCAAGGATCAACTCGTCACCTCGAGGCGGAGTGCGAGGAGGATTTCGAAAAAACCAGCCGGTAAAACACGCGAGAACGCCAAAGGCCACGGCGGTTTTTCGCAAGCCCAGCAACCTGGCCAGCAGGGCCGGCGTCGCCGCTCCCAGGACAAAGGGCACCCCCTCCGGCGCAATGGGGAGATCTTTCGCACGATCAGTCATGAATATAAAACAACCTCAATCGGCCCGCCTCTCCTATTCCCCTCCTTTGCCTGCCCTGAGCGAAGTCGAAGGGTAAGGAGGGGTGAGGGGAGGTAGGGTCTGGCTAATTCTTTTTCTGGTCTACCAGTTTGTCCTTCTGCAACCAGGGCATCATGCCGCGCAAGCGGTCCCCAACTTCTTCAATGGGATGCTCCTTGCCTCGTTTCAGCAGCGCATTGTACACGGGACGATTCGCCTGATTTTCCAGCACCCATTCCCTGGCAAACCGGCCGCTCTGGATTTCCCGGAGGATTTTCTTCATGGTCTGCTTGGTCTCGTTCGTAATGACGCGCGGACCGCGAGTCACGTCGCCGTATTTGGCGGTCGTGCTGATGGAGTAGCGCATGTTGGCGATCCCGCCCTGATAGATCAAGTCGACGATCAACTTCACTTCGTGCAAGCATTCAAAATACGCCATTTCCGGGGAATAGCCCGCTTCGACCAGGGTCTCATACCCGGCCTGGATCAACGAGGTCAGTCCTCCGCACAAGACAACCTGTTCCCCGAAAAGATCGGTTTCGGTCTCTTCCCGGAAATTCGTTTCGATGACGCCGGCGCGTCCGCCGCCGATGGCCGAAGCGTACGCCAAACCGACCTGCGCGGTCTCCCCGCTGGGGTCCTGATGGACGGCCAACAAACACGGCACCCCGCTCCCTTTCGTGTATTCGGAACGGACCAAATGACCGGGCCCCTTGGGCGCCACCATAAACACGTTGACCCCGGCCGGCGGCTGAATTTGTCCGAAGTGAATGTTGAACCCGTGACCGAATGCCAGAAACGCGCCGTCTTTCAAACAGGGAGCGATCTCATTCCGATAGATGGCCGGTTGCACTTCATCGGGAGCCAGGATCATGATCACGTCCGACTGTTTCACGGCATCGGCGACCGGCATCACTTTCAGGCCCGTGGCTTCAGCCTTTTTCCAGGACGGGCCTTCTCGCAGCCCGACGACCACGTCCACGCCGCTCTCCGACAGATTGAGGGCATGGGCGTGCCCCTGACTGCCGAACCCGACAATCGCCACTTTCTTTTTCAGAATGTTTTGTAAATCCGCGTCTCTGTCATACATGATTTTCATAACGCACTCCTTGGGGAATAAACATCCGGGCTGAGCATGAGCGAAGGGAACAACGATCGTTGTTCCCTTCTAGTTGGCTTTGGCAAGCGGGCGCGACTGCGTCGCCACCGTGCGAACGGGTTCCCGGGCAATGGCAATCCGGCCGGTCCTGACGATTTCCTTGATGCCGAGGGGTTGGAGCAACTGGATAATGGCGTGAATCTTCTGCACGTCACCCGTCACTTCGATCGTATAAGACGTTGGGGATGAGTCAATCACATTGGCTCGAAAGATATCGGCAATCCGCAGGGCCTCAGCCCGGTCCTCGGAACGGGCGTGCACTTTAATCAAGGCACTCTCACGGCTCACGGCGTCACTTTCATTGAGATCCACCACCTTGATGACGTCGATGATTTTATTCAATTGCTTGAGGATCTGTTCAATGATGCGCTCATCCCCGTTGGTGACCACGGTCATCATCGACACGCTCGGGTCGAGCGTGGGCGCCACCGATAAACTTTCGATATTGAAGCCCCGCCCGCTGAACAAACCCGCAACCCGTGACAAGGCCCCGGATTTATTTTCCAACGTCACTGAAATAATGTGTTCCACGAATGCTCCGCCCTTTTGCTGTTTACGCCGTTCGACAATGCCCCGTCCGGCCTCTCCATCCCCCTCTCCCCTGGAGGGAGAGGGCTGGGGTGAGGGGGGGACTCGTTCCCTACGCCGTCAAAATTGTGTCTTTGCTCTCGGCTTTGCCCGTCGTCCCTTGCCGCTTCTGCAACTCCGGCGGATCTTCCAGAATCATTTCATGGTTGCAGCCGCCGGCCGGTATCATGGGATAACAATTCTCAAATTGATCAACCGGCACGTCAATGAAGACCGGCTTGTCAATGGCCATGGCCTCTCGAATCCCGTCATCCACCTCATTGACTTTTTGAATGCGCAAGCCGGCCGCGCCGTAGGCTTCCGCGAGTTTCACGAAGTCCGGCGATTGGTCCAGGTAGCTGCACGCATAACGGCCTTCATAGAACAGGTCCTGCCACTGCCGCACCATACCGTGGAACCGGTTGTTGATGATAAACACCTTCACCGGCAGTTTTTCGATCACGGCCGTGGCTAATTCCTGGGAGTTCATCTGGACGCTCCCATCACCCGCGATGCACAACACGAGCCGGCCACGAAAGGCCGCCTGTGCCCCGAGGGCAGCGGGGAACCCAAAGCCCATCGTTCCCAGCCCGCCGGACGTCAGCCACGTATTCGGCTTGGTGAGATGAAAGTATTGCGCCGCCCACATCTGATGCTGGCCCACGTCGGTGGACACGATCGGGTCGCGGTCCCTGGTCAGTTGATAAACCCGGTCAATCAGATACTGCGGTTTGATCAACGTGTCGGCATCCTGCTGGTAGCTCAAGGGGTGGGCGGTCTTCCACTCATTCAGTTGATCCCACCACGGCTTGCGCAATTCTTTCTGGTCGCCGTTCACCGTCGCGCGCAACACGTTGTTCAATTCCTGCAAGACGCATTTACAATCACCCACGATGGGAACGTCCACGTGGATATTCTTGCGAATCGACGTCGGATCAATATCAATGTGGATAATCTTGGCACTCGGACAAAATTCGGACACCTTCCCGGTCACGCGATCATCGAACCGGGCACCGACGGCAATCACCAAGTCGGAATAATGGATGGCCATGTTGGCCACGTAGGTGCCGTGCATGCCGAGCATCCCCAGGGACAACGGATGTTGACCGGGGAACGCGCCCAAGGCCATCAGGGTCTGGTTCACGGGGATCTGGGTCAACTCGGCCAATTCGCACACTTCCGCCGAAGCGCCGGACAACTGCACGCCCCCGCCAATGTAGATGACGGGCCGTCGCGCCTTCATGATGGCATCGGCGGCTTGTTTGATCTTCCACTTGCTGCCTTCGTAAGTCGGATTATAGCCGCGAATCGAGACGGAGTCCGGATATTTGAACTCGACCTTGTCCATGGAAATGTCCTTGGGAATATCCACCAACACGGGACCCGGTCTGCCGGTGGACGCGATGTAGAACGCTTCCTTGATGGTCTCCGCCAAATCATTCACGTCCTTCACCAGGAAATTGTATTTCGTACAGGGGCGGCTAAGCCCGATGTTATCGGCTTCCTGAAAGGCATCGTTCCCGATGAGCGCCGTGGGAACCTGACCGGAAAAGCACACCATGGGCACAGAATCCATGTAAGCGTCGGCCAACGCGGTAATCACGTTGGTCATGCCCGGACCCGACGTAATCAAGGCCACTCCGGGTTTCCCCGTGGCTTTTGCATAGCCTTCCGCCATGTGGCCGGCCGCTTGTTCATGCCGGGTTAAAATGACTTCGATGTCTTTCTGTTGATGCAGGACGTCGAAAATTTTCAGGACGACCCCGCCGGGAAGAGCAAAAATCGTTTTCACTCCTTCGCGCTTCAAGGCTTCCACAAAAATTTCGGCTCCTGTAAGCTGTGCCATGATCTCCCTCACCGGTTTGAACCATCCATGCCAAACCATGCATGATCGGTTCAGTTAACAATAATGACGACCCACCAGACGCGATTCACGCCGGCCAAGAAACCCAATAGTTTCCATGAGTTGCAGACCTAAACGAGTGATGATAAACCTGCATTATCCACAAGTCAAGGGACGGTACAGGGGTGTTGCGCAACTTTGAACAAGAGATAAAAAATCTGGAAACCCGGCACCTGCGCCGGCAGATCCGAATCATGGAGTCGCCATCGGATACGATCATCACCATCGAAGGCCGCCGGTTCATCTCCATGGCCTCGAATAACTATCTCGGGTTGGCCAACCATCCCGGAGTCAAGCAGGCGGCCATCAAAGCGATCGAACGCTGGGGCGTCGGAGCCGGCGCCGCGCGTCTCATGTCCGGCACCATGACGCCCCACCATCAACTGGAACGGGACCTCGCCCAACTCAAACAAGTCGAAGCCGCCCTGACCTTCGGCACGGGCTACACCACGAACCTGGGGCTGATCCCGGCACTCATCGACCGGAACGGCCTCATCCTGGCTGATCGCTATTGTCACGCCAGCCTCATCGAAGCCTGCCGGTTGGCCAAAGCCACACTGCGCGTCTTTCACCACAACGATGCCGGGCACCTGGAAAAACTGCTCAAGAAACGGGAAAAAGCCAGGCCGACCCTGGTCGTCACCGAGGGAGTCTTCAGCATGGACGGCGACCTCGCCCCACTCCCGGATTTACTGGCGCTCTGCCGGCAACATGAGGCCACGCTGGTCATTGACGACGCCCACGGCACGGGCGTTATGGGAAAAAACGGGCAAGGAACGGTCGAACACTTCGGGTTGAACCCACGAGACGTGCTCCAGATGGGAACGCTGAGCAAGGCCATCGGCGCCGGCGGCGGCTACATCGCAGGAACGGCCGCCCTCAAAGACTATCTGATCAACACCGCAAAGGCCTTTATCTACACCACCGCCCAACCACCCGCCATCGCCGCCGCAGCGTCCGCGGCCATTCGGATCATCCAGGACGAACCCGCTCGCCGGGAACGCCTTCGTGCCAACCAAAACGCGCTTCACTCAGCGCTGACAGATCTGGGCCTTCAACTCACCGACACGCAAAGCCCGATCCTGCCGATCATCGTGAAATCGCCGGAACGAGCGGTGGAGATGTCACAAGCCCTGTACGAAGCCGGCGTGTACGTGCCCGCCATCCGCCCACCCACCGTCCCCAAAGACAGCAGCCGGCTACGCCTCACCGTCAGTTCGGAACATACGCAAGAACAATTGGAAACAGTGGTGACCGCATTTCGGAAGATACGGGAAGCGTTTTCGATGAAGCCAACTTCCGCTTCAGGGTAACAAACGAGCGGGGCTTTTAACCAAGCCTGTCTTGAGCGTCTAGTCGAAAGGAGAAACGATGAGCAATGCCGGTGAGCCGGATTGTCGTTGAAGAAGCCTCCGCAGCAAGAATCAAGCCGCGAGCGGCCGTAGAAGCATGACCAAGATCGCCAAGGAGAACGCCAGGTTGACCCCCAGCATCCACTTGAGCAGCTTTATGTCGGCTCCTCATTCAAAATATATTACGCTATTGAGTAAATTTACTCAATAGCGTAATATATGGAAATGGGTAGCTTCAAGCGTGCGCAAATTTCGACACTTTTGAGCCGTCTGCGCGAGAATCCAAAATGGCTGATCGTTGTTGCCGGACCGCGTCAGGTCGGCAAAACCACGCTCGTGCTGCAAGCCTTGGAACAGATCAACCGTCCGCACAAATATCTCCCCGTCGACAAGCCACAGTCAACTACACTTGAAACTCCTTGGTCTGCACTTATTGGGACCGGGGAAGGGCAAGATCATCCCTCCTGGATCTCTTCCACTGCCCTACCCTCTGACGATCCCGAAGAGACTGCACCAATCTCGGGTATGAGAGATGAGACTTGGCTCACGCGCCAGTGGGAGCAGGCCAGAAGAGCCGCCAAACGGTCGGAACGGGGGTTCGTGCTGGTATTCGACGAAATCCAGAAAATTCCAAATTGGTCAGAGGCCGTGAAAGGCTTATGGGATGCCGATCGACATGAAGGCCTCCCTCTGCACGTGGTCGTGTTGGGGTCCGCACCACTGCTCATGCAGAGAGGGTTGAGCGAAAGCATGCTGGGTCGCTTTGAAACCATCCGCCTTCCGCACTGGTCGTTTGCCGAGATGTCCGAGGCATTCGGGTTCGACCTCGACCAGTACATTTACTTCGGCGGATACCCGGGTACAGCATCCCTGATCCAAGAGCAGCAGCGCTGGCGCGAATACATTTTGGGTTCCATTGTCGAACCGAATATCGAACGGGATATTCTCGCCATGGAGCGAGTGGACAAGCCGGCGCTCCTCAAAAGGCTGTTCGAGTTCGGTGCCGAAATGTCCGGTCAGATCCTGGCATACGACAAGATGCTTGGCCAGATTCAGGATGCCGGAAACACCACGACTTTGGCGCGCTATCTGGATCTGCTGTCAAAAGCGGGGCTGTTAACGGGACTTGGCAAATATGCCGGAGGCGCGTACCGCCGCAGGGCATCCAGTCCCAAACTCAACGTGCTCAACACCGCGCTCATGTCGGTCCATTCCGGTTACACGTTCGAAGAGGCGAAAACGGATCGAAGTTTCTGGGGACGATTGGTCGAAAGTGCCGTTGGCGCACACCTGTTCAATACGGGAACCCCAGAGGTGCGACTTCATTATTGGCGGAAAGGATCCCTTGAGGTGGATTTCGTCCTGGAACACGGACGGAAGCTCGTGGCGCTGGAAGTTAAAAGCGGGTCGCGTAGAGGGAATACGGCTGGCTTGGAGGAATTTGCAACGCGCTTTTCACCGCGGCGTTCCTTACTTGTCGGTGAAGGCGGCATTTCGATTTCGGAATTTCTATCGGCCCCCGCTATGGATTGGTTTAAGCAGTCATGACTGATTTTGTTCAACGCACGTGTACGGAAATCGGCGAAAACGGCCAAGTCGCACAAAACGCCGACAAGAGTGAACGCACTCGTCTGTTTTTCGAAGAATTTAGGAATGCCGATGCTTACATACTGTTAGGCCCAGCCGGTGCGGGCAAGACCGCGGTGTTCAAACAGGAAGCTGATCGCTTAAAGGCGTGCTATGTCACCGCCCGAGACTTCATCACGTTCGATGATCGACCGGAATGGCACAACACGACACTGTTTATTGACGGCCTCGACGAAAAGCGGGCGGGGTCAACAGATGGACGCACACCACTGGACGGAATACGCGGCAAGCTCAACCGACTGGGCCGCCCGCGGTTCCGGCTTTCCTGCCGTGAGGCCGACTGGTTCGGCGCCAATGACAGAGATAATCTGAAAACCGTATCGCGCGACGGCCACGTTACGGTCCTGCGCCTCGATCCTCTCACTGAAAAGGACATTATCAAAATTTTGCGCGACAATCTGAAAGTCGATGACCCGGAAAAATTCGTTAGCGAAGCCCACCAGCGAGGGTTGGAAACCCTGCTCGCAAACCCGAAAATGCTGGAAATGCTTGTTGAGGCTGTACGCGGTGGCGAGTGGCCGTCCACTCGGATGCAAACGTTCGCCATGGCCTGCCGGACACTCCTTCGCGAGCACAACCAAGAACATCGAGTGGCGAGACCGGTTAGCGTTGACATCTCCATTTTGCTGGACGCGGCAGGACGGCTTTGCGCTGTTCAACTCCTGACCGGCGGCGCGGGATACGCACTGTCCGGTACCGAGAGCAACGACGAATACCCAGGGTTGGAACAGGTATCCCGTGAGGACCAGGAAGTGCTTCGCTACGTGCTGGGCACCAAGCTGTTCGAGGCCCCCTCCGAAGGCCGAGCAGCCGCGGTTCACCGGCAAATCGCGGAGTTCCTCGGTGGCCGATACCTTGCCGGATTGATCGAAAACGGCTTGCCGATCGGACGTATTCTCGCCTTGATGACGGGTGACGACGGCGGGGTTGTTTCGGAGTTGCGAGGTCTCTCGGCATGGCTCGCAACGACCAGCAAAACAAGCCGGATGGAAATCATCGACCGGGACCCGATTGGAACTGTTCTCTACGGCGACGTCAGAGACTTCTCCATCGACGAGAAGCGCAGGTTGATAGACGGCCTGTATCGTGAATCGCAACGGAATCCCTGGTTCTTCGGATCGTTGGAGATGATGGATTCCCGCTTTGGTGATCTTGCAACACCCGACATGGAGCCTGTTTTTAGAGAAGCTTTTACGAGTTCGGTGCGGGACGACACCCACCAAAGACTCGTCGCATGTCTGGTCGAAGCGCTCCGGCACGGTCCGGCCATTCCGGAACTAACGGACGTTGTGCTGGAAATGGTCAAGGACGATAGTTGGCGGCCAAGTATCAGGCAGCGCGCCCTCGTTACGATTCTCCATCACGGCATAAACAGCGAACAAATCGGCGAAAAACTCATGACGTTGCTGGCAGACGTATATGACGGCTCAGTGCCTGATTCGGACGATCAATTGTTGGGTCAACTGTTGTGCGCGCTTTATCCTTCGAAGCTGTCTGCAGCGGAAATTCTTCGATATTTGCGTCTACCGAAACGTCGTGATCACTTCGGTATGTATAAGCGTTTTTGGACCGGCCACGTGGTGGAGAACTCGACGAACGCACAATGTACGGAACTCCTGGATATCCTTGTTGCGCGATCCGATGAATTGTCGGAGAAAATTCGGAAGGACCCTACTGATACACGAAATCCAATATACCATCTGCCTTCGAACTTGTTGGTCCGTTTCCTGAATGACGCTCAAAAAGAAATTGCTCCGGGGAAGCTCTTCTCCTGGTTGAAGGTCTCGGCATGGAACGATCTTGAAAGATGGGTCCCTCCAGACGGCGCTGAAGGCATTCGTGCTTGGTTGAGCCAGCATCCCGAGACCCATAAAGCAATGATCGCCTCGTGCGTCGAAAATTGCCGGGGGAAGCAACTGTTCGATGTATGCGTTGGCATGATGCGCCACAGGTTATTATTTGATGCTACGCCGCCACCGGATTTCGGTTCCTGGTGCCTTGAACAGGCGACAAACGCAATCGACGAAAGTGCTGCTCTCTGGTACATCCGCGAGGTCGCACATGCTTTGGATGCTCGCTGGCATGACGAAGGTTTGACCTGGGAAATCGTGAAAGAGCGCCTTGTAACCCATCCGACCCTTGAGAAGGCTTTCAGAGAACGCCTGTCCAAGCGGAAAAAATCGAAGAACAGGGAAAAGGCGCCCAGGGAAGAGTCTAAAAAAGAGACAAGTAAAGAGCAACAGGAATTTCGGGATCTCGTGAAGAAAAGCGTCGCCGCACTACGCGAGAATCGATGCCCACCGTCCCTGCTTAACGATTTGGCTGCGGCATATTTCGGCGATCCTATCAATAGAAATAGACTCTTTGACGGGGAAACCTCCACGGACCGGCTGCACAACCTTCTTGGAGACGACGCGGTTTTGGTTGAGACTGTGCTGGTTGCTCTTCGGAATTCGGTCAATCGTAGTGACGTTCCAAGCGATGCTGAAATCATACGTCTGAGTACCGGAAACCGGAGACATTACCTGGAACTTCCCTTCCTGGCCAGCCTGGAAGAACTCTCCGAACCTGATAAAGAACCGTTTCTCAACGAAAGACAGATGAGGCAAGCCATTGCCTTTTATTGCAATAGCGGGGCACTCCCCTATTATAGAGGTGAGAGGCCGCATTGGTATAGACGGTTACTGGCTGGCCGCCCGGATGTGGTTTCTGATGTGCTCATCAAGTTCGTTCGTTCCCAACTGCGTAGCGGGAAGAACCGATTTGCTGACGCCCGTGAGCTTGCTGCCTCGAAAGAACACGAGGTGATCGCCCGTCTGGCAGCCCGGCCCTTGTTAGACCTATTTCCCGTGCGATGTACGTCATCACAACTTAGTTTGCTGAACGTTCTCCTCATAGCCGCCCTGCTTCATTCTGAGAAGGAAGCGAAGAAAGCATTCGAGCAACTAATTGAACGTAAGCTCTCTTTCCAAAGCCTGAACGTGACCCAACGTGTCTACTGGCTGGCCGCCGGACTTCTTTCTTCACCCGCGTCGTACCGCGAGACACTTGTAACGTTGGTATCCGGCTATGAGCGACGAATCCGGCATCTAGCTGAATTCTTGACCGCTTCTCCGTCAACTTTACTTGACCGCTTTGGCGTTCAGGATTTGGAATTGCTGATTCGACTGGTTGGGGTTTCTTACCGACCATATCCAGATTACTCACCTTCGAGAGAATTCTCAACCGATTGGGCTCGGTGGGGGGCTTCAGCCCTTGTAACTGGACTCATCAACCGGATTGCTGCCGATCCATCACGGGATGGGACACTAACGCTCGAATCGCTGTCATCTGATGAGTCTCTACAGCCTTGGCGATCTAATCTCATCGACGCAGCATATCGGCAGAACACCACACGGCGAGAAGCGAGTTTCCGGCATCAGGACATCCCAACGGTACTTCAGACTCTGGACAAGCGGAGCCCCGCGAACGCCGCCGATTTGGCGGCCCTGACGATGGATATCCTGTTCGATATGGGAAGACGAATCCACGATGGGAATACTTCGGACTGGCGTCAGTATTGGAATATGGATTCCCCAAGTCAGCCTGACACGCCTAAGCATGAAGACCTTTGCAGGGACGCGCTGCTGTCGGATTTACGACTCAAGCTGGCACCATTGGATATCGGCGCCCAGCCGGAGGGCCGCTACGCGGACGACAAACGGGCTGATATTCGCGTGACGTATGGCGACTTCAACGTGCCAGTGGAGATCAAGAGGAGTAATCACCGGGAACTGTGGCGTTCAATCCGGGAACAATTGATCGCAAAATACACCCGCGACCCAGGCGCGGATGGTTATGGAATCTATCTGGTATTCTGGTTTGGCGAGGAGGGCTGTCAGATGCCGCCGTCCGGCAAACGCCCCACAAGCGCGTACGAACTGCAAGAACGTCTACTGAATACCCTTTCGGCTGAGGAAAAGTTCAAGATAGCGGTCTGCGTGATTGATGTCTCCAAGCCTTGAGAACGAATCGGGAATTCTCTTTGCCACTTCCAGGTTCCTGTTGGGTTACGCTTGCGCCTGTCCTGAACGCCTTTTTCGCGCTCGTCCATGACGCCGACCATCGTCTACTTGAACGGGGAGCCGATGGCACTGACCGGCTCACCGGGCGGCGGACGCATTCCGGAATACGTCGCGCAGAGTCTCGTCGCCATGCTGGCCTTTAAGGCGAACCCGGCCGCTGCCGTGGCATTGCCGCACGCCGTCCATGAGCAACGCCATTGACTAAATGTACCAAACGATCTAATATTGCGGAATGAGCAGCTTTCACATTCACACTGCGATCACCTTTCACTTTCACTCATTCCACGATATGGAGAACAAGCATGGCCACCACCGGACGTCACTCTTATCGACAAAATCTCTACGGCCCTGTACTGTCTTGCCTTTCCGGGCTCACCCTCCTCGTCCTCCTCAACGGCTGCGCGGCCGTGCATACGTCGATCTCAAAAGCAAATCTCGACGTTCAAACGAGAATGAGCGACGCCATCTTCCTCGACCCCGTCTCTCCCGACAAACGGACCATCTTCATCCAGGTGCGGAACACGTCCGATAAACCCAACTTTGACATCGTTCAACCCATCAAGGCTGCTATTGTCGCAAAGGGCTATCGAATCACTGAAGATCCCGACCAAGCCCACTTCACACTCCAGGCCCAGGTCCTCAGCGTGACGAAAACCGACCCGAGTGCCGCCGAAGCCGCGCTGAACGCCGGCTATGGCGGGGTACTCGGCGGCATGGCAACCGGCGCCACCATCGGCGCGGCCGTTGACGGCTGGCGCGGGGCGGGCATCGGCGCCGGTGCCGGTGCCATCGCCGGAGGATTAGCCAGCACCGTGGCCAATGCCATGGTCAAAGACGTGACGTATGTCGCCATCACCGACGTTCAGCTTTCCCAAAAGACCAAACACGGTGTCACCGGCACACAACAGACCTTCGTCGACAACGCCCAAGGCACCAGCGCTCAGGTGAAACAGACGTTTGATGAAACCGTGAATCAAAAGCGATACCGCACCCGGGTCATGAGTACGGCCAATCAAGTGAATTTGGACTATGAGGATGCCGCGCCGAAACTCACCGCCGGACTGACCAGGGTTCTCGCCGGACTTTTCTAGGGAACCTCTGATTTAATGCACTATCGGGCGTATGGCTGCGTTGTGTCCTCGCTCAACCCTCACCTATCTCATTTGATAAGACTCGGGTTTCGCTGCGGGACGCCTTACCCTACATCCCGCTATCACAATAAACCTGTCCTCGACGTTCTTAATCGGGGATCAGAGGTTCCCTGATTTTTTCGGGACCCGGGGGCCGGAGGCCGGGTTACGATACTTCCTCGATCTTCAGGAGATAGCTGATGATCTTGTCCAAGGCGCCGGCGGTGAGTTTTTGGCCGTACCACCGCGGCATGACGTGGTCGGGATAGCCCTCGACGATATAGGCGCCAGGATAGAGAATAGATTCCTGCACGTATTCCCAATCGGTTTCGGCCTTCCCGTGATAGTTGGGATCGGCCAAACGCCGGCGGGCGGTAGTGCCCAATTCCAGCTTTGGCCCCTCCCGGCCCCTGGCAACACGAATGCCCGGAATCGTGTGACAGGCGGTACACCCGGACTGGATAAAAATCTTGTCGATGGGTTCTTTCCCCGTAGCCAAGGGCACCATGGCTTTCTCAACCACCTTTACGGGCTCTTCCTTGAGCTGTTCAACCTTGTCCTGCTCAATCGTTGCCTCCTTGGGCTGATCATCCAGTCCGATGCGTTGAAGCGTCCACAGGAACACGACGCACATGAGCAGAAAGATGATGATCGTCTCTTTATTCAACTGAATCGATTTCTTCTTCGCGGCCACGGGACGTCTCTTTCGGCAGGAGTCAAACTGAAGGCGTTGAACCGCGTAGTTCTAGCACATGCCGAGGGTTCCCACCAACCGGGGCAGCATTGTGACGTGTGTTTTTGGTAGGCTGATGACCGGGAAGACGATAATCCATGCGGACCAATCCTGTTTCTCTACCGTTCACGCCTCAGCCCTGGCTGACGAATCCTCACATCCAAACCCTGGTGTCGCGGTTTCGACGCCGGCCCCATCTGCTTGCCGATGTGCCTGGGGAGGAACGTCTGTTCAGAGTCGATCCCCAATCGCAGATCAAGGGTGTGTGCAGTTGGCAACCGGACCGCCAGGCTCCCGGTCTCGTTCTGGTTCACGGGTTGGAGGGATGCCATGACTCGCCCTATATGCAAGGCATCGCCCACAAGGCCTGGCACGCCGGACTGAACGTCATCCGCTTGAATCAACGAAATTGCGCGGGGACCGAGCACCTCACCCCCACGCTGTACAACGCGGGGTTGAGCCGGGACGTTCGGGCCGTGATCGACGAACTGGCCGCCAAGGACGGCATCCGGGCCCTCTGGGCCGCGGGGTATTCGATGGGCGGGAACCTGGTGTTGAAAATGGCCGGGGAGGCCGGGGACGCCTGCAGCATTCTGCGAGGCATAGCCGCCGTCTGTCCCAACGTCCATCCCGCGGCTTGTGTGGCGGCATTGGAGCAACGGCGAAACTGGATCTACCATCAATACTTCTTGCGCAAGCTTAAGGCGCGAGTCGAACGTAAAGCCGGATTCTTCCCGGGGAAATGGGACTTGTCCCTTTTAAAAAATATCCGGACCGTATCTCAATTTGATGATGCCTACACCGCACCCGATGGGGGCTACCGAAATGCGGGCGACTATTATGAACGCTCGGGAGCCCGGCATGTGCTTGAATCCATTCGAGTCCCAACCTTACTCATCACCGCCCAGGACGACCCCTTTATTCCTTTTGCCTCGTTCGATATTCCACGCATCCGTGCCAATCCCCGCATTCAACTCGTCACGACCGTCAAGGGCGGGCACTGCGGCTTTGTTCAGCATGCGCCCGAGAGCGAAGACGCACACTGGGCCGAAAATCGAATCATCGAGTTCATTCAACGGGACGTGGATGACAAGGAAAGGCCGTCACTCCCCCTCACCCCAGCCCTCTCCCGCCAAGGGAGAGGGGGTTGACATCAGGAGTGCAGGAACCGTTCGAGGGCTTCCCGATACTTCGCGCTCGTCTGTGCGACGACCTCATCCGGCAAATGGGGCGGGGGCGGGGTATGATCCCAGCCTACGGAGTCCAGATAATCCCGGACGAATTGTTTGTCAAAACTGGGTTGCGACTTCCCGGGTTCATACTGCTGTTTGGGCCAGAACCGCGACGAATCCGGCGTGAGCAATTCATCAATCACCAGCAACTGCTTCGTGTCCCGGTTCAACCCGAATTCAAATTTCGTGTCTGCGATAATAAGGTCGCGCTCTTCGGCCATAGCCGCCGCGCGCTGATACAGGGTGATGCTGACCGTCCTGACCCGTTCGGCCAACTCCTCGCCGATAAGGCCTTTCATGGTGTCATAGGAAATATTTTCGTCATGCCCTTCGGTAGCCTTGGTCGAGGGAGTGAACAACGGCTCCGGAAATTTCTCGGATTCCCGCAACCCTGCCGGAAGCGGCTGCGAACACACGGTGCCCTGTTTCTTATATTCCTTCCACGCCGACCCGGACAGGTACCCGCGCACGATACATTCCACGGGCAACGGTTCGGCTTTCTCCACGATCATGCTGCGACCCGCCAGGAGGTCCACGTGGGGGCGGCACGACTCGGGAAATTCCTCGGGATTCATGGTTCGCAAATGATGCGGCACCAGGCCGCCCTCCTCCCACAGGCGATCGAACCAGAACTTCGACAGTTGCGTGAGCACGTAGCCTTTGCCGGGAATCCCCTCCGGCAGAACCACGTCAAAAGCCGAAATCCGGTCACTGGCGATCAACAGCAAGCTGTCGCCCAAATCGTACATATCCCGGACCTTGCCCTGGCGTTTCCCGTCAAGACCGAGGTTCGTTTCAAAGACCGCTGGGGATGTCCACACATCATTCATGATCGTGTTCTTCCTCTCTCAAGACTGTAGGTGAAAAAGGCGGAGAATCGGACTTTAATCAGATCGATCGCGTGCGTCAACGTTCTTTGCTCTCCATGGCCCCTTGATCCTCTTTCAAGGGATCAGGTAGAACATGGGAGCAGGCATGACCGACGACGTCCACCCCGAGCGAACACCATGAGTCAAAACCTTCCCGCTTCCGATCAAGGATTTTTGCGGCATCTCCACGCGCGTTCCAACAAGAAATACCTGGAAGAGTGGCTGGATGTGCCGGCGCACGTTCATCATTTCTCCCACCACATGGCGAACCCGCCGTTGGATCGCCCGCAAACCCGGCAAGAGTTTCAACAGCTTCTGCAATGTCTGGACGTGCCCGAAGACCAGACCGTCTTGAAGGAAAAGTTCGGCTATGGCGCCAAAGTCGCCTCCAACGGAGACCGCTTGCTCGTCACGTGGGAAGCCCACACCGAATACTACAGTTACCAGGTGTGGCACATCCCCGATGACAAACTCACGCCGCCCGAATTCGGTCCGCTTCGCTTCCCCGACTATATGATGCCCTTGTCTCCGTTGGGCACTGAGGTCAATGCCCTGGATATTCTGCTATTGTCGCACACCCCACCGGACATCGAAGAAGTCAAGCACATGATGCCCGGTCCCCAGGTCTATGGGAGCCGGATCTTCGGGCAGGACATATCCATGATGACCACCTTTACCCCGGACGAGTATGATCGTGAACGCTACCTCATCGTCGCGCCTTCGTTTGACGTCCTGCTCAGGCACGTGGCCCATGCCGTCGAGACCCTCGTGTCCATCGAAAACTATACGCACCTGATCCTGTTTCCATTTCACGCGTTTACCAAGGCCGTGGACCAGGTCCAACACTATGAACGGCAACACCTGGATCAACGCGGCCTCATTGCCGCGGAAATCGACACCGCCACGCCGCAGAAACTCCAGCGTTGGCTCACGGCCATGACGCAGGATTTCATGCACGTCAGTCGCATGGCCGAATCCATGCGATACAAGCTGTCCGCGTCCGTACCCTACGATCGCATCATTCGGGCAAACCTGGCATTGCTGCACGAACAGCCCTGCGAAAATTGCCGGCAAATTTCCGAATACGTGGACGGGAAAACCGTCGGCGTCGCCGATGGGTACCAACAATTCATCCAGCGAATCAACGCGCTGGTGAACGATTTTCAAGGCTCTATTGCCGTGATCCGCACCAAGGTCGAACTCCAACTGCAAGACCAGAACCTGGCACTGGAAAACCAGATCCTGAAACTCTTGCACAGCATGGATAAAACGACCCGACGGCAGGCCATTCTGCAGCACACGGTCGAGGGCTTATCCGTTATCGTCATTTCGTATTACCTGAGCGGCTTGGGCAGCTACGTGTTCAAGGGGATGAAAGTCATGGGATGGATCGACAAACCCGAATTGCTCTCAGGCCTGTTCGTCCCCATTTCCCTGGGGCTCGCGTTCGGACTCATCCTGTTCGGCCGAAAATTCATCTACAAACGCCGCTTCGAAGATTCCGAGTCCGACAACCCATCAAACAGGTAAGAAACCTCTGATCCTCGATTAGATCCCCGATTAAAAACGTCGGAGACGGGCGTCAAGGACAGGTTTAGTGTGATAGCGGGATGCAGGGCAAGGCGTCCCGGAGCGAAACCCGAGGCTTATCAAACGAGATAGGTGAGGGTTGAACGAGGACCCAACGCAGCCCTGCGCCCGATAGTGCAGTAAGTCAGAGGTTCCGTAACAATCGGAGAGCCGTCTTTTCGGCCACCTTGAAAAAGACGTGATCTTCACTCAGCAGATCGGCGTTCAAATCAATCGCGCATTGAGCAATGTGGGCGTCAGGCGTCGAAACGCTGATTCCCTTCAAAAACAGATGCGCCCGCAACCGCCCTACGCGCATCCAATGCTCCAAATCATGTTCACACAACGGCAAGTCAAGGAGAAACGATTCGAATTGCGCACGCTGCCGGGCATTCATCTTCCCACTGAGTAATTCAGCGGCAACAATGGGGGGAAGATACACACGGCCTTCAGCCAGAGCCTCGTCAATCACAGAAGGAGAGGTATGGGCAAAGTAGGTGACCCAACTGGAGGTATCAACGACGAGGGCGCTCACGAGATACCAGAAGATCAACGTCAAGCTTGAGCCGACCACGCAAGCGCGAGGCCTTGGTCAGGGCCGCTCCCCGTTTGACCAGGCGCAAGCCTCGCGTGAGGGTTGCCGTCACGCCCACACCGGACACGCGACATGCTTCCTCCAGAAGATCGGCAGGTAAATTTGACGTCACGCGGCGGATCTTAGGTTTCAATTTTTGAGGCATACGGGCATACATATCATAGTCCATATTTTCTGACAAGCGGCTGGGGTATTTCCGTATAACCAGCCATCTGTTCCGATAATTTACGGCTCGTTGATTTCATCGTAACGCCGCCGTAATGAATATTTTTTAAATTTTCCTCCCGTACACATTGTTCCTGTCAGGGCACGTCGATACGCCCATGTCATTCTCATGCGTGCAGGGGAGGATTACCTTATGAGCATTCAGCGATGGATCTTCGGAATTGTGGCGCTCTTGATCATGACGGCTACCATGACGTCGCCGGCGACTGCAACGGACGGGGACTTGCTCCTGGAAATTTTGCTGGAAAAAGGCATTATCACAAAGGACGAATTGACTCAGATCAAAGCCGAAGGAACGAAGCGGGCAGCCGCAAAGACCGCCGAGCAAGCCAAGAAAACATCCGAGGTCGCAGTCGATTACGGGGAAGAGAAGCAGGCAGCCGCAATGGAGAAAAACAAGGAGAAATCCGGGGTGAAAGTCGGCTTCGGGAAAAAAGGATTTACCCTGGCCACCACGGACGGGTTATTCAAAACCAAGATCCAGTGGCGGTTTCAAGGCCGGTACACTTTCCCCGAACGGGGAGACCCCCGCAGTGCAAGCCACTTCAGTGACAACGAAGAAAGTACCTTCGAGCTTCGCCGGGTCCGGATGAAGGTCGGGGGGCACGGGTACAAACCCTGGATCAAATATTACTTCGAGGTGGATTGGCAACCCACGATTGGGAATGCCTCCAATTCCTGTTGTGGCGACAGAACCCGCCTGATCGATTGGCGCATCATGCTGGAAAAATTCAAGTGGCTCAAACTGCGGATCGGGCAATGGAAAATCAACTACAGCAGAGAGCGGGTCGACTCTTCAGGGAAACAGACCATGGTGGAACGGTCCATCATGAACCGGGTGTTTACCATCGACCGGCAAGTGGGGATGATGTTGTATGGCCGCGTGAACCCCGGCACGATCCTGGATACGAACTATTACCTGGGGATCTATTCCGGGTCCGGTCGAGCCACGGCCAACCCTGACGACAACATGATGTACATGGGGCGCATCCAGTGGAACGTGTTCGGACGGGAACTCAAATGGCGACAAAGCGACGTCAAATACCACAAAAAACCCACGGCCAGTATCTCGTACGGCGCGTATACGGTAAAGGGCAAATGCACGAGATGGTCGTCCAGCGGCTGTGGAAGCATCGGCAGTGACAGTCATGCCTTAACTGAGACAGGAGATGACGCGTACGACTTTTCAACTTCTGTCTCTGATAGCCGCTACCAAGTCAGCGGCATGCAGTTCGGGTCTGCGATGAAGTATCGCGGGTGGTCCTGGCAGCATGAAACGCATTGGAAAAAAATCAAGGATACTGAAGGACCGGCCGGGTTACAAAACACGAATATGTTCGGTGGCTATTTGCAGACCGGCTATTTCCCCCACTATATCATTTCGGCCATTCCCAAACCGTTGGAGATCGCTTTCCGGTATTCACACGTCGATCCGAACGTGGATGCCGGCGGAGACATGCGCCAGGAATTCACCACGGGCTTCAACTGGTTCTTCGCCGGGCACCGCAACAAGCTGACACTCGACGCCTCCCACCTGACGCTTGAGCAGGACAGCCCCAGCTTACCGGCCTACACGGAACAACGCGTCCGTCTCCAGTGGGACGTGTCCTTCTGATCGATCTCTTGTCCTGCGAGGAGCTTTGACTCCTCCTGTAGGGGAAGCTCCTTGGAACCGTGATTCCGGGGAGCTTCCCCCCCCCTACACCCCCCTCTCTCTTGTATCGTGACGGACCGATTCCCGTGGACGGGTTACGGGGAGTGGCCGTCACGTCGCCACACTCAGGAACGGTTCTGCCCCATATTGACAAAGTGACGGCGTCTCCCCCATAGTTTCCAAAAAGGAAACTTTTGGCAAGGGGAAATCATTGCACGTTATATCCAGAAAACCTTTTCGCGATGCCGCAAACAGATATCCGAATGATGCCGCGGCTATTGACCGAACATACAAGGTTTTATGTAACGGTACCTTTAAGCGTCCGGATGATCTGAGACAAGTGTTTCCATCACTGGACAACTTTACGCACAAGGACAAATGGTGGGTCATTGATATAGGTAGAAACAATCTGCGTCTGATTGCCTTCATCAATTTCAAAGATAATCGCCTGTACGTCAAGCACATTGTGAACCATGCCGAATATGACAGGCTTTCCAGACAATACGAAAGGAGGTAATCACGGGAAAATAAATCTGAATTGTTCATCAATCCCAGATTCACACATACAATAAGCAACAAAGAATACAGTAAAGGAGAGCAATTGGTATGGGGTTTACAGCCATTAAAGAGAAGGCCTCCGCGCTCTTCAATGAGGCGTCTTTTATCAGTCAGATCAGGAATAAACGCGACTATGAACGGGCCATGGCTCTCATGGATGAATTGATCGAAGATTACGACAAACAAAAAGCACTGATCGACGTGCTTTCCGGTTCAATCGCGCGGTGGGAGAATACGTCTCCTGCATTCAGCGCGTTCAATGCCCGCATCGAAAGACTCGATAGCGGCGTGGCGACGCTGAAAGTGATCATGGAGCAACATCGCCTGGGGGTTGCCGACCTGCCGGAGATTGGCAGCAAGTCCCTGGTGTCCAGAATATTACGCGGCGACCGCCGTCTGACGCGCGACCACATCGAGGCATTGAGTCAACGATTTGGCATAAGTCCCGCGTTGTTTTTTCAGACGAATCGAGGCCGGGAGCATTGAGAAAGGAATTGCTACAATGAACGAGCGTGCCAATGCTGTTCCATTTATTACCGCAATTCCTTGAAGCGCACCCCGACTTGCAAGGGCTTCCCCGTGGCGATGGTGCCGAAGGATTCTTTTTGCGGCGTGACTGCCAACGTGACGAGACGAAACACGGACGACCGCATTCTAGTATAACGTCAGGACGAATGCCCCGGTTTCCTGAATCGTTCCATGGATTTCGACGTTTGTTTACTCGTCCATAATGACGCGGACATCTTCCGTTTACATTGCATGGCTACGCTGTCACGTGACAGAAAGGCAAACCATGCTTCGCATCGAAAGACTCATGAAACGGAATTTGGTGTCCGTCCGGAGCGATGAAACCGCGTTAGGGGTTAGCCTACTCATGCGCGTCCTGAACGTCGGCAGCGTATTCGTGCAAGAGCAAGGCGACATCATCGGCATCGTCACCGAAACCGACATCGAAGACCTTCTCCATATCGGGGACCTGATCGGAGGCAGCGACCCGCGTGGTGCAAGTCCTTCTTCGGCTCGGCGTCAGATCCACTCACCTTCTCTGTAGCCCCTACCTCTGGAACCGGCTCAACTCAGGAAACTGGCGAGAAGGTAGCTTTATGATGCTTTTTCTCCAGACCGCATACGATGCGGGGCGTCCCCCCTCACCCTGCCCTCTCCTGCCAGGGGAGAGGGTTCCAAAACGTTTGTCGAAAGCCCGGGTTCCACCTCAACGGCGAACGTGACCTCTCGCCCGAAGACTTTCTGAAACAGATCCGCTCGTGATTGCGCGGTCCAGATTTCCAACTCCGAGTCGGCCATCGCCTTCAACTTGATGTTCACTATTTTCCCGAGCGTGACGTGGACGTCCCGGATGATGGAAAAGTGACTGCGATCCAAACCGTCAGCAACGCGTAAAATCGCACTGAGCGTCTCCAGCACCTTTCGTCTGGCAGGTGAAAGGAGTTTATACGGCAGGTGTTGGGGCCCGGGTAACGAGCGGCGATGATAACGGGCCACGTTGGCGATCATCTCGATTTCATCGACCGTAAATCCGGCCAGATCGCTGTTCGTAATCAGATAGTAACTATGCTTATGGTGTTGGCGCGGGTTAATGGCGTACCCCACGTCGTGTAGCAATGCGGCATGCTCCAGGCACTCGCGTTCCTCGTCAGCCATGCCATGCAGGGATTGCAGTTGATCAAACAGCGACAAGGCCAACTTTGCGACGTGATGGGAATGCGTCTCGGGATAATGACAGCGTCTGGCCAAGGCCACGACGTTACGCAATCGAATATTCGGAATTTCTTGCTCGATCAGCAAACCTGCCTGGTTCTTTTGGATAAAATCGTACACCAGGCCTTCACGCATGGCTTTGTCGCTGATCGTGGCTTCCTTATGCCCGATAGCTTCGAGACACTGGCGAATCACCGACGTCGCCGCCAGCAACGTATCCACCCGTCGCGGGTCCAGACCCAGGACCCCAAGCCTCGTGTCCACGTCGCTCGCCGCGAGCCGTTGCTCCACGGCACGAATCTCTTTCAGGGTAATGGTCGAAAGATTGATCTGGGGAATGGGATGACCGGTCCGTTCCAGATAAATGATTTCCGCCAGGTTCGACGCCATGCCGGAAGAAATCACGATTCGATCAAACCCAGGCTGACGAAATCGCTCCAAGGCGGCTTCCAGTTCCTTTGCGATCATATCGTGCATGGCCCGCAGTTTGGCCTTCGGAGGCGGCGCTTTGGTCAAAAACAGATCTTTCAGGCGAATGGCTCCAAGTTTGAGACTCTCGGCGTGCAGCAGGCGCTTCCTGTTTCCCGCGATGATTTCGACCGAACCTCCGCCCACGTCCACCAGGAGAGTCGGTTGGTCCGTCAAATCCATGCTCTGGCGAACACCCAGGTAAATGAGGCGGGCTTCTTCCTGACCCGTGATGACCTTGACGCGAACACCCGTGCTCCCGGACACCTCCTCGACAAATTGGCCGCTGTTTCGCGCTTCACGCACCGCGCTGGTCGCCGCCATCAGAATGCGATCAAACCCTTTGTTTCGTGCCAGCATCGTCAGGTTTTTCAGGACTTCAACGCCTCGCGCCCGCGACTCGGAGGACAAACGTCGCCGGCGAAACGTCCCGTCACCCAGACGGGTCATATCCTTGAACCGGTCAAGAATCTTATAGGAACCATCCGGCTCGGCTTCCACCAACACCATGTGGATGGAATTGGTTCCGATATCTATCACGGCGATTTTTGACATCGCATCATCCTGCGTGAGATCCGTTTTGTGACTCTATCTTAACAGGATAGGCAGGCCTTGTAACAACACGGTTATAAAATTGTAACGACTGTAGGGAAGCCTGCGGATTTCCACGGCCTGTTCGCGTTCCTCATTGAGTCGCACAACCAGTTTTCACAAACCCCTGTCACGCGACAATGTAACATCATGGCTTCGGCGATTTAACCCTCCGATAACAAATTATCCGGAGCAACCGTGTAGAAATATCCTCCAAATACAAATGCGGCGGTCCATGCAGAAAGAGTGGAACGAGCGACAGAGAGCCACCGATGCTGATAAAAACCGAGCCATCATTGTCAACCCTTAAAGAGCCTTCTTCGTATCTCCAACAAAAAGTCGCACGCTTGTCAGACTTGTTCAGCGCCAATGCCCGTTCCGCTGATTCGGAAGTCAGAAGTCTGCCTTTCGCACCGGACGACGTGACCGCGGGTTCCGAAAACGAATACCAAACCGCCGTCTTGGGCTCGGCCGCACACGTGGATCTCCCGATCACGCTGGAAACGTCAAACTTTTATAAGAACCTGATCAAGCGAACGTGGCGCAAAGCGCCGGCCATAGCGAAATCGTGGGTCCGTGCAAAACCCGGCGCATGTGAACTCGAGTCTTATCTGGCTCAGGAATCCGGCGACGTCTGGGAAAACAGTTGGGTCCGTTTTCCCAAACGAACGCTCGGTCCTTTTGCCAGACAAGTGCTTCAACATGATCTCCTGGCCGACAAGAGAGAGCCTGCCGGTCCGCGGCGACGGGATGTCGAAAAGGTCTTGTTTTATCAGCATGGAGAAGAGTGGGTGCGCGTCCCCGTCAGTTACCTTGCGCGACTCGCACTCGCCGACGTCATCAGCGGCAAGACTCTTTCACCCGTTCGTCGCATCGGCGAACGGCTCATGGATCATTTTCTGAATGACAATACGTCTCCGGAAACGTGCAGCTTCTACATCATGAACCTGCGTCCGGATAACCGGATGGGGCACGTTGTCGGGAAAGAAGCGAGCCAGCGGTTCTTGCTGAGTCATTTACTGACCATGTACGCCAACAGGAAATTCTTGTTGTTCGAAACGGGCCAACGGGCCCTGACCTATTTTGCGCCTCACCCGCCGATCCGTCAAAAACGTCTCAACGGTCTCATTTCCGATAACTTGTATCGTGAACTGTTCATGAACCCCTGTCTTTCAGGATGGGACAACGGCCAAGACAAGTACGAGTACATGCGGCTCTGCCATGAAGTGTTGTCACGCAGTCACCAACACGTCATCGGAAAACTGAAAGATGCCGGAATCATTACACGAAATTTGATCGTTCCGACAAGCCCCTCCAACATCAGCCTCGCCAATAACGGCACCCACGTGAGCCTGGGGAGCAGAAGATTGACGCAACTTTCCCAAACTCTGCCTGAGGAATTTACACCCTACGACGAAAAATATTTCGGCGATCTCGTGACGAAGGTCGTCGAGCATTTCCTTCCGTTGTTCGTCGGAACCTATAGTGCCGCTCCGTATCGTCTGGACTTCTGGGACTTTCATCCGGAACACGTGTTGGGCTTTCTCCCTCATGAATTGGATCACCAATTTCTCCGTCTGTTCTGGCAGCGATGGAAGCGAAAAGCCAGCCTGCGGTTCTTCGGAAAACCCGTGACGCCCCTGGGGCCGTTGTGGTTGGACAAAGCCTTGAGCTACGGGCTTGGGATGCGCGGAGATTATATCCCCGATTTCCGGCTTGTCGATTATCTGGTCGTCCTGCCGAGCACGGAAGAATGTCCTGCCCTGGATGGCACACTGGGAAACGAGGTGCGGCTGAAACGCGACCTCGCCGAACAGGGCATTTATGATGAGCGCATGTCTTTTTACCAGTTGTACAAATTGCGAGCGTTTTCCACCATGGGATTTTCCGGTTTCGAGGGCCGGTACTACAGTCTGTTTGAAAGTCTCCTGGACGACATGGGAGAAGCCGCCAGCCTTCAGGCCCTGGTCACCGCGTTGGCTTTTCAATACATCTTTGAATTCGAGGTGCATCCTTCGGACATTCCCGACGATCCCACGACCGAGGGTGAACGGCGACAGATCTTTTTCGGGTCGGCCGTCAATCTCCCCACCTTCTACGTTCGTGCGGACACATCGAATCGTTTTTTGAAACGCATCCTGGCTCGCACGGCAAAAGTGCGGCTCAGCCGGCGATTTTCCTCCTATTACCGGGTCCATCATCGGGAATATCGCCGAGCCCTCTTGACGATCCTGCGGGAGGACGGCGCCGGCCTGATCGAAGCCTTTCAGCTACACGGCGTCCTGGACAAGCTCAACGACCGGCTGGAAAACCCGGAGGAATGCTCGACTTACGGAAAACTGACGAAAGGGATTCTCCGGGAAAGTGGGGCAAACTCTCCCTTCGGTCTTTCAGGAGAGGAATGCAATCAAGCCGCCGAAACGTATTATCGTCAAACGCTTCGCCTACGGCACCTCGGTGAAGCGATTCAGGAATTGGAAGTTGACTGCGCAGCCCTCGATGCCGGCATGACGCCGATCCTTCGCAAGGCGAAAGCCCTCATGCCTGCCATTCTGGGGCCGTCCACGTCCGCGCGAGCGTTTCTCGAAGATGTAAAACCCGCTCTGACCGACGAAACGATCCCTCTCCCGCAACTGACGAAATTGATTCACCTGGTCACCTTGCTGGTCGATCAACAACACTCGGGCGATCATGAATCCGAAATTGATTAGTTCAGGCCTGCATCAATACATCGACAGGGAAACCGCCGGTGTGCGAAGCGAGCAACTGTATGGGGACCGGATCGTCAATTATCTCTATTCGGCCGTCCGGGAAAAGGCGCCCCTCCTGTTTAAGGCGCTGACCTCGTCCTCGGTTTCCCATCTGGTCGGTCTCTGGAATTATGACGTGACCTTCGGCCCCGCGTTTTCAGGGGTCCCATCCTTTTGTCGCAAGTTGGGCATCAATCTCTCGGAATGCGTGGATAACCCTCTGACATTCGATTCCCCACGACACGTGTTCGAACGAAAAATACGGTATTGGCAACGTCGTCCCATGGAACCCGATGCGTTCACCATCGTTGCGCCCGCGGATTCGAAGCTGCTTCTCGGTTCCTTGCGGACCAGTTCCCAACTGTTTTTGAAGGGGAAATTTTTCGACGTGTACGAATTGTTGGGTCAAGAAAAGGCATTGTGGCATCGGACGTTTCAAGACGGAGATTTTGCCATCTTTCGTCTGACACCCGATGAATATCATTACAACCACACACCGGTTTCCGGTGTGGTCGTGGATTATTATGAAGTGGACGGCACCTATCATAGCTGTAACCCGGGGCCGATCATTTCCGTGATCACGCCTTATTCGAAAAACAAGCGGGTGGTCACCGTGATCGATACGGACGTTCCGGGCGGGACACAGGCCGGACTCGTCGCCATGATTGAAATCGTCGCCCTGATGATCGGCGGGATCGATCAATGTTACAGCGAACGCTTGTACGACAAGCCGCAGAGGATGGAAAAAGAGCTTTTCGTCAAAAAAGGGCAACCCAAAAGCCTGTATCGGCCCGGGAGTTCAACCGACGTGCTTCTGTTTCAACGCGGGCGGGTCGGCTTTTGTCAGGACTTGCACCTGAACCAGCGAAGACGAGACGCCGTCAGTCGCTATTCATTGGGTTTTGGACGTCCGGCCGTCGAGACGGCCGTCAAAGTTCGCTCGACCATTGGACAAGCCCTGCTCGGCGAGCAACCTCGGAAGGCGGACAACCACGGGGGGTTGTCCCTGCGCGCGTCATGAACCTTTCGGATTTGCCACACGTCTCAATGGACAACCCCGGAGGATTGTCCCTGCTATTCCTGGGCATCGTCAGCCCTGCCGTGTTTCTTCTCTTTCGGTGGGCCTTTGCAACCCTTCCCGGGGAACAATGGCAAATCCTGGCCGTGCTCCCTCGACGCCGGACCGACTCGAACCAATGGCAGGGGCTCAACCTGACCTATTACGGGTTCATCACGGCAAGTGCCGTCACACTTGCGGTCGGGAATATGCTGTTTCTCCTGGGAGCAATCCACGTCCCGCTTTCGATCTCCCTGTTGTTCATCCTCTCTCTTATGAGCCTGGCGGTCCCTGCTTCACAAGTCATCGCCAAAGTCGTCGAAAAAAAAGCCTTTACCTTTACGATCGGGGGAGCCTCCTTCACGGGCCTCGTCATGGCTCCTGCGGTGGCTGTCGCGATCAATTGGATGCATCCTCGGTCTGACGTACTCCCGATTCTGCCCACACTCTCGGCACTCGTCGTCTCGTTTGCCCTTGGCGAAGGCATTGGAAGACTGGCCTGCATCAGCTATGGCTGTTGCTACGGCAAGCCGCTTTCCGCCTGCTCACCGGTCATGCAAACCTTTTTCAAGAACCTGCACTTTCGCTTTACGGGGGCCACCAAAAAAATCGCGTATGCCGGCAATCTCGAATCCGTTCCGGTCGTGCCCATTCAGGCCATCACTGCCGTCATCTCCACGACGGGCTACATGACCGGCATGGGATTATTTCTGACGGGCCATGTTGCTGCAGGGCTTTTCATCTCCTTACTCGTCACGCAAGTCTGGCGTGCCGTCTCGGAAATCTGGCGCGCGGATCACCGGGGACCAGGGTCGATTTCCATGTACCAGGTGATGTCCCTCGTCGGCATAGTCTACCTGACCGCCGTCACCATGTTCGTGCCGTCCTTCTCACTGACCGCCCCCGACCTGATTGCGGGACTTCACGCCCTGTGGACCCCCACGGTACTGCTGTTTCTTCAAAGCATCTGGATCGGTATGTTCCTTTTCATGGGAAGAAGTCACATGACGGGCTCCATGTTGTCCTTGTTCGTGAACAAGGAACACCTGTGAAAGACCTTGTCTTTCCGGGCGCCTGTTTGCTTTGTCTCCTGCTTTCCCTTTCGCCTCATCTCCCGGCATGGAGCCAAAAGTTTTCCATTCCGGAAGGCTATCCCGAATCCCTGCGCCAACAACGTGACGACGACACGGCAGCGTTGATCGAGGATCTCAACAATCCTCAACTCTGGAAACAGTTATCACACGTGTACATGAACCTGGCCGACGATCTGCTCACCAACACATCAGAAAAAATCGAAGCGTCATTTCCCTTTATCTTCTACCTGCAGTCATGCTAGCCTTTTTATTTTCCACCTTACCTGAATATTTGAGGTTATGAACTGCGTTCTACGGGAAACGCGGGAGCGGGAAGTCAAGCTCAAGACGGGCCACCCGTTTCGCCTGCCCCATTTTCCGGGTGAGCCGCTGCCTTCCCGGCTGTTTACTTCCACCTACTTCGATACCGCTGATTTCAGGCTGGCCCGGCTGGGGGTCACGCTCCGTCGCCGGACGGAACAGCACCGCGTCTTCTGGCAACTGAAACTCCCGAGACCGCCCACCCGGTTGGAACTGGAGATGGCTTCCGCTCGATCAAGTCTCCCGGCACCCTTGGAAGATCTCCTGTTCGGCCTGTTAAGACGTGAGCCGTTGACGGCCGTGGCGAAACTCCAGACCCGTCGGACCGGCGTCAGGATTCAACCGCTTGACCGACCCATCGCTGACGTGGTCAGCGACCGGGTCAGGATTCTCAACGCCCGGCGAGTCATCGGGCATCTGAACGAGATCAAAGTGGAACTCCGTTCAGGCAAGGAAAAAGAGTTCGCCGCAATCGTGACGGTCCTTCGTGAAGCAGGAGCGTACGACGGAGATTCCCGCCCGAAAGTTTTTCAAGCCTTAAACCTGAATTTTGCGGATCCCTGTCTTCCCGAATCAGCCCCCTTCTCGGAACGCTTCAAGACCATCCTGCAAAAACAACTCCGGGATATCCTGCTCCACGAGCCCGGAACGCGATTCGGCCAAGACCCGGAAGAACTCCACCAGATGCGTGTTGGGATTAGAAGGTTTCGAGCACTCCTGCGGGCGTCGAGGGTCTTACTGGAACCGGAATGGTATGCGTCCCTGCAAGAGGAACTCAGATGGCTGGGCACTACGCTTGGAACCGTTCGGGACCAGGACGTCCTGCTCAAACAGTTGTATACGGAAGCCCACGTCCTTCCCCCGGCCGAACGAAAAATTTTCGAACGATTGTTGGCCACGCTTGAAACCCATCGTTCCCAAGCCCGCCTGCAACTACTCGACGTCCTTCGCAGCGATCGCTATCTGGATCTGCTGGGTCGCCTTGAACAGGCCGTCCAAGCCCCGGCCCTGCGCGACGCGCCCGAGAGTTCTCTGATGCACCTGGCCGCACAGGAATTCAAGGAATTGGTCAAGACCGGCAAGCGCGGGGCTGCCGAGCCCTCGGATCATGAATTGCATCAATTGAGAATTCACACCAAACGCACGCGATATGCCGCCGAACTCGCTCTCGAAACCATGGGCAAATCCGCCATACGGTTCGTCCGCCAAACAAAACGGAACCAGGATATTCTGGGTGAACATCAGGACGCCGTCGTCACGGAGGAACGACTCCGGCAATTGCTCCACACGACCCGTGGCGTGAAAACGGCTTTCGCCATCGGACAGATCGTCGAGCGACTCCAGGCCCGCCGGCGCCGGACGAAAGTGATTTTTCCACGAGAATGGGCGAAACTCAAAAAGCGCGGCCGTGAGGTCTTTGCCCTATGAAAAGGCTCCCTCTCCCCTGATCTGAAATAAGGCGAAGCCCCCGGCATTCTTCATCGGGGGGGGCGGGGTGAGGAGGAATGGTCAACGTAGGAGTGAAACCATCACCGTCACCTTGGTCGTCGGACGATTTCTGGAACACGCGCGGCTCTATTATTTTCGGAACGACGGGCAGGAAGAACTCTTTCTCGGAAGCGCCGACCTCATGCCCCGCAACCTGGACCGGCGCGTGGAACTCCTGTTCCCGATCGAGTCACCGCACCTGCGGAAAATCCTAGGCGACGACCTCCTGCAAGTGGCGCTTCACGATAACGTCAAGGCCCGCCAATTGCTGTCGAACGGGAACTACACCCGTCTCCAACTCGCGCCCGAGCATGCCCCCCTCAACTCCCAGGACTGGTTTCTGGAAAATTGGAAAAGCCGCGGCGCAGTCGCCACATAGCCGCCTTCTTCCGTCATCCTCGACGCATGTCCCGGATCCTCGATTACAAAGGTCAAGGACAGGCTTTGATCGGGGATTCAAGCGATTTATTGGGATCCAGTGTCTTTGTCTTTGGTTTTCTCTGTCATCCCCGACCTGATCGGGGATCCAGTTTAAAAATTGCCATGACAGTAAGCACAAATAAATAGACAACGGCCCATTATCGCAAGCCATTATTTTTGTATTGTGTACTTCACGGCATATCCTAGCTTTATTCCTTCCCCGGGGTTCAGAGTGATATTCTTCGCTGTGACCCTGATTTTTTTATCCTCTGTATATTCCGTTGTGAAGTCAGCGTCGGATGTAACAGAACCGTAGTTGTCTATGTCTATA
>JAJDZI010000035.1 GCA_022824735.1 Nitrospirales bacterium | reverse complement strand
TTGACAGCATGTAGGGACAACCCCCTGTGGTTGTCCTTTCTGTGGAGGGCAGGCACAGGGGCCTGCCCCTACTCACCCTCACCTTCATCCTCTCCCATCAAGGGAGAGGAAATTCCATTTCATACCTCCCCTCTCCCCTTTTTGTGGGAGAGGGCTGGGGTGAGGGGAAACGTGTCAACCATCCCAGCACCTGAGAGATGGCGCGGCTACAATCAGGGGGACGGCAGATTCTCAATTAGAGGTTCCTTTACCATCGAATCAAGGCTGTGCCCCACGTCAATCCTCCGCCAAACGCTCCAAGCAGGATCAGGTCGCCCTCCTGAAATTTCCCCTGCCGGTGCGCCCAATCCAAGGCCATCGGCAAGGAGGCCGACGACGTATTCCCGACCCGGTCAACAATTGAGACCATTTGATCCTGACGCACGCCCAAACGTTTTGCGATGGTGTGAAGCATCCGACCATTGGCCTGATGCGTAATCACCTGTTTGACCGCTGACAGGCTCGTTCCGGTCTCACGCAGGATTGACTCGATCGCCTCCGTCAACCGCTTGACAGCCACGCGATAGACCGCCCCACCCTGCAATCGAATGCTGTGTTGATGATTGCGAATGGTTTCCGGACTCATGGGATGCCGCGATCCTCCCGCCGGAATCGTGATCAGGTCATGGCAGGCACCGTCCGAATAGAGTCGGACCGCCATAATTCCCGCACCCGGACTGCGATTCGATGATTCTTCACGGGTCACCACTACCGCACCGGCGCCGTCGCCAAAGAGAAGTCCACTCGCAGGTTGGGATTTGTGAAGGGAGCGGGATTTGATCTCGGCCGCCACCACCAGACAATTCCGAAATTGCCCCGACCGGATAAACGCGTCGGCCATGGATAGGCCATACAGAAATCCACTGCATGACGCCGCAAGATCAAAGGCCGCAACACGACGCATGCCCAGCCGTTCCTGAAGCGCACATGCCGTCGAGGGAAAAGGAGTATCAGGCGAAGTGGTCGATACCAGGATGGCATCCACCGCTTCACTCGATAGCCCCGAGGATTCCAGGGCTTCTCGAGCCGCGCGTTCAGCCAAGTGCGAACAGGTTTCGCCGGACTGACTCCAATGCCGGGCCCGTATCCCGGTGACCCTGAAGACGTCACGGCCCTCAAGAGCAAAGTGCGTCGCCACCTCCTCGTTCGTCACTCGACGTTCCGGCACGTACGAACCGGTCCCACGAATTCGACTGGTATGGGAATAAGCCATTGACCGTTACTCACACCCCCCTTTCCCTCAATCTTGTTTTAACGGTCGGCACTCTGCTATGGTGAGTAATTCGGCCAGCTTGGATTGAACCTTCCAACTAATCTCAACGGAGATGCCGCACGTGTTTCGCCATCCGGTCGCGACGGTGGTCGTGGCCTTGACCAGTTGCCTGACCTTGGGCTGTTCGATGTTCTCGGACGATAAAGCGCCTGCCCCTACTGCCGGGGCCGACAGAACCGATGCCCAGATTTTTGTCGGGGATACCATCGAAATGAACTATGACCCCAACGTCATTTTGAAACGAGCGGAATCATTTCATGAGCAAGAGGGATACGCGGAAGCGATCGTCGAATATCAACATTTTCTGGAGCTGCATCGCAATCACATCCTGGCCCCGTACGCGCAATACCGGTTGGCTCTCAGCCATTTCAAAATGATGCAAACGATTGACCGGGACATGACGCCCGTCAAAAAGGCTCGGGAAGAATTTCGGAAACTCATTGACGAGTTCCCTGCAAGCGAATACGAAGCGGAGGCGCGGGTCAAGATTAGAGAATGCGAAAACCGCCTCGCCAAAAACCATTTATTCGTGGGAATGTTCTATTACAAGAGGGACCAGTACTTAGCCGCGGCAAAACGGTTTGAAAAAATTATCAACCGCTACCCTTCCATGGAGGAGGCCGTCGAGGCCAAGCTGCAATTGGCCAAAACCTACCAGAACTTGGGGGCGCTGGAATGGGCGCGCGCTTGGGCGGTGAACCTGGTTCAACAACATCCTCGGCATAAACTGCGGGCAGACGGGCTCGAGTTGCTGGCGGCACTGGAAGACGAAAGCCCCAATATCATGATGGCCGCCCGGCCGCGTCGCTCCTTCAACCCAGCCACGTCGAGACCCGGATTCGTCCCTGCGCCCCCGGCAGCGGCCGCGTTCAATGGAACCGCTTTGCGGGGCTCGCAACCCGCATCAACAACGACCGACTGCCCTCTGGGATCCTGGTGCGGCACCACGGGCGCGTCCCTCTCCAATACCCTGGTCCCCAATCCTTCCGTGACCCCGTCTGTGACGTGCCGTCCCGGTACATGGTGCCAATAAGCCTGACGGACGGACAGGCACAGTGGCCTGTCCCTACAGAATTGCCGTTGTAGAGAACGGCCCTGCCGAACCCCCTTTCCCCTTGTCAGGGGGGGTAAAGGAAGCGCTACCGTCCCCCTGAAAAGGGGGATTGAGGGGGTTGTCCCTACTGTCCGATGTACCACCCGATTCCGTTGCGTTCGAGAAAACTTGTCAGACGTGACAGGGAATCGACGTAGATCATCACGCCGACCAGGATCAGGCAGGCGCCACTGGCGAGAGAAACTCCGTGGAGATAGTGACGGGCTTTTTGAAAATAGTTGAGGAAGCGATCGACGCTGAAGGCGGTGACAAAAAACGGTATTCCTAATCCCAAGGAATAGGACGCCAGGAGCAAAATGCCTAACTGCATCGATTCCGTAGTACTGGCATAGGCCAAAATCGCTCCCAGAATAGGCCCGACGCAGGGCGTCCACGCGGCGGCGAAAGCCGTCCCGATCAGGAACGATCCGACGTACCCCACGGGCCGGTTGCCGAACGAGAAAAGCCGGCGCTCGGTCATCATGACGCTCCATTTGAGCAAACCCAACAGGTAGAGCCCGAACACAATAATGACCACGGCTCCGATTTTCCTGATGAGATCCTGATATTCATACAGCACCTGCCCCACGAAACTGGCAGAGGCGCCGAACGCAATGAACACGGAAGAAAAACCCGTCACAAACAAGAGCGAATTCAGGATAATGGCTTTGCGAAAACGCTGCCGCTCGGACGCATCCACCAACTGCTCCAGGGAAAGCCCGGTAATGTAGGAGACGTAAGAAGGGACCAACGGCAACACACAGGGTGAGATGAAGGACAGGAAGCCCGCGCTGAAGGCTGCAAACAGGGAAATGGGGTTCATCGCGTCGATCATCGTTTACGACTCCCGGAGAAGGCCGCGGATCAATTCGCGCGCCTCCCCACTGTTCCAGTCCCGCGCTCCGAACACGCGTTGGATCAACGTGCCGTTTCGATCGATCAAAAAACTCATGGGCAGCGTGCGAACGCCGTAACTGCCGCTCACCTGGTAATCCGAATCGTGCAAGATCGGGAAGGTGAGCCCTTGGGACGCGACAAACGGCCTAGTCACGATACTCCCCTGCGGGTCGGAAGAAATCGCAAGAATGGCAAAGCCTTCGTCTTTCAAATCCTGATAGACACGTTCCATGCTCGGCATTTCGACGCGGCACGGACCGCACCACGTCGCCCAAAAGTTCAGCAGTACCACCTTGCCGCGATAGTCCGGAAGCGCCTGCCAATTTCCCTGCAAGTCAATGAGTTGAAAATCAGGAGCCTGGGACCCCATGTCCGGTGGGGCCCGGCGAACGGCAACGGGTTTCACCGAAGGCTGTTCTTGACGCTCACTCGAATACCCTGAATCACAGGCCGCTACTGACAGAACAATCAGCACCCCCAGGCAGCGCACCAGTTTCCGGAAAAACGCTTCCCTTTTGCCCACAGTCTTGATGCAAATAAGCACCGTTCTCCAGCCATTATACACGGTCGTTTCTTTCAAAGGCGCGTTTGCCCACCCTGATTTCATCTTATTCAGGAATTCCCGAAACCGTCAACCGGCCAGGGGAAACCTATGCTGCCTTGAGGTTAGCTGAAGGGATAGAAGTGACTGTCGGTATCGAGGTATGAGGTTATTGAGGAAGAGCTTCTTCTCCACCGGCTCAAAACTACCCACCGGATGCCTTGCCGCAAAGTTGCTCTGTATGACCATTCAGGGAAAGATTCCTCGCCTGCGGCCAGAAGGTGGTTTGTTACCCAAAGGTCTTGTCGCCGCGTCATCGCCCGATCAGGATGTCGAAGGCAGGCTTATCCCGCCTTTTTTCAGCCGGCATAAGGCATATCCCTATCCTGAACAGGGATGCCGTTCTACGCATGCAATGGGCTTATGATCGGGATAAGTGTTGGTTGCCCACGGAACCGGGCAGGGCCACCGTGCTGCCCATCGACTCTCACGTGAGCTTGAGCACGGCAATAATGATCCCGGCCAGCACGGTGGTCCAGGTCATTAACTTGACTTGGAGTTGGGCTATATCGGTCTTCAGTCCGGCTATGTCGGCCTTGGTTGCGAAGTGCTCGCTTTCATGCTCATGAATCGCCTGGGCAATCCCCTCAGCCTGGGGCTGATTGAACCCGTGCTCCCGTTCCAGTTTTTTGGCTAAGGCAATAGCATCACTCATGGCGTTACTATATCAAATCGCCGGACGGTGGGCAATTCAGACGTTTGTCGCGAATGAGAGAGAATGGGCGCTCCCGTCTTCAATCCACAGGCTTTGTGGGAACCGTGAGTCTTTTTTTCAAACACCACGCCCGGTCGCCGACCGGCCTGAATCACCTGTCGAAACACCCAAGTCTGCAAGGCGTGGTGGTCGGGATTGTCATGTTTCTCCCCAAGCAAAATGACGTCGGTGTGCAACAGGGCCTGAATCAATTCCGGTGGCGAAAGGGTGGTGGCATCAGCAAGTCGAACGATAGTGCCAACCAAGGGGTGCCCTAGGCCATAGGCCGCAGAAAACTCAGGGGAGGCCACGGCCCCTGAAGCCTGGGGCAGCAGAAGCATGAAAACCGACAAGGCTCCAAACAGCCACCGCAGGGGAGATTTGCTATAACACAATGCCTTCTTCTTTCAACCGTTCATGAACCCGGGTCGCGGCCCGTTGAAGAGCCGTGACGCTCCATTGATTGAAGAGCACAAAGACCTTTTCTTGCATCTGGAGACCGGCTTCCACGGCCTTTAACGCATATTCCTCCATCACTCGGGCCAGGTCCGCAAAAGAGAATTCGTCCTTCAGGCCGATCTTGTCGATGATGGTGACTTCATCCACCTCCAGCCGATAAAAATGATGCAGGACGGTCGCCATCGCGGCAGATCCACACGAATAGTCAAACCGCTGCTTAAAGTGGGGGATTCCTCGCCAAGCCCTTCGCTATGCTCAGGGCAAACTCGGCATGACAGCTACATCGTTAATGGAATTGGGGACCTCTTGAGTGGACACGGACGTGACCGTCCAGTATAGTGTCTTGTCTAGACAACCCAGGCATCCGACGGTTGTCCGACATGGTAACCGCTGAGCGCGTCCTTTCCCCGATTTTCCCGTAACCGTCATCAACGACGTCCTTCCTTCCCATGATTGCTTGTCACGGCATCGGTAAAGCCTACGGGCATTTCCAGGTGTTACACGACGTAAACCTGACCATCGCGGAAGGCGAATGTTTTGCCCTGTTCGGAACAAATGGTTCCGGCAAGACCACGTTATTGAAGGTCCTGGCCACGCTGGAACGGCCCAGTACGGGGCATTTTGAAATACTCGGCATGCACGGACTCAAGGACAAAGAGGCCATTCGCGCCAACCTCATGTTTTTAGCCCACGGCACGCATTTGTACGATGAATTGAATGCCAGGGAAAACCTGGCGTTCGCCCTCGCGCTGCGAGGCCGCCACCCCACGGACCGGGACGTGAAGCGCGTGTTGGACCGCGTGGCCATCGGCGCCTTTGCCGACATGAAGGTCCGGCACTATTCCGCAGGGATGAAGAAACGGTTGGCCCTGGCCAAAACCATGTTGGCCAAACCCAACGTCCTCTTGCTGGACGAGCCGTTTACCGCGCTGGATACGGCCGGGACCGAAATCCTGCGCGAATATATTCGGGAGCGCCTCTCGGACAACGGCACCGTCCTCCTGTCCACGCACGATTACGACAAAACGCGCCCGATTGCCGGCCGGGCCGGCATCCTGCGACATGGGGCGTTACAGGAAACGGCTATCGAGGAGTTGCAGCCAGATGACCTCGTTTAACGTCATCCGCTGGATCCTATGGAAGGATTTCGTCACCGAGCTGCGAAGCCGGGAGACGATCTCCTCCATGGTGTTCTTCGCCCTCATCGTCATCCTGATTTTCAGCTTCAGCTTTTCCATGGACCAGCAAGCCGCGCGCGAAGTCATTGCGGGGATCATGTGGGTCGCCTTTGCCTTTACCGGCATCATCGGGTTGGGCAAGTCGTTTTCCACGGAGTTGCAGAATGATTGTCTGGAGGCTCTCCAGATGGTGCCGGAAGCCAAAGGGGCCATCTATCTCGGCAAGGTCGCGGCGAATTTCGCATTCATGTTCGTGGTAGAAATCCTTTTATTTCCGATGTTTGTGATCCTTTTCAATTTGGAGGTCGTTGAAGAGATTTCGCTCCTTCTGTTAGTATTTTTCTTGGCAACCGTAGGACTTTCCGCCATAGGGACGTTGTTTTCGGCTCTGACGGTGCAAATTCGGGCGCGTGAAGTCATGCTCCCGATCCTCCTTCTTCCCCTGGTGGTTCCCGTGATGATCGCTGCGGTTGAAGCCACGAAAGGCGCCCTCAACGGGGATCCGCTGGCCATGTACGAACAGTGGCTGGAGCTTCTCGTGATCTACGACGTGGTCTTTACGGTCGTCTCGTTCTGGATGTTCGAGTTCGTCATGGATTCATAAGGAACCTCTGATTGACCATTCATCGGGTAATCCGCAACGTCCAACGGTTTGAAGGCTGGTTTGGAGGAGGCGCCGTCCTGTGCCTGGTCGCCGGCCTCTACCTGGGGCTCATCGGATCGCCCCCGGATTACTATCAGGGCGAAGTGGTGCGGATCATGTACATCCACGTGCCCCTCGCCCATACGTCCCTGCTCGGCTATACCGTATTGGCGGTGGGCAGCCTCTGGTACTTGTGGAAACGCGACCCGATCGTCGACAACATGTGTCAGGCCGTGGCCGCGCTCAGCGCCGTGTTTACCGCGCTCGCGCTGGGGACCGGCATGATTTGGGGCAAGCCGACGTGGGACACCTGGTGGACGTGGGATGCCCGCCTGACTTCCTTTACGGTGCTCTTGTTGATTTTGATCGGGTATCTCATGCTGCGAACCTTCGTTGACGATCCCGAAAAGGAAGCGCGCTACGGCGCCATCCTCGCCATTGTCGGGTTCGTCGATCTCCCGATCATTCATTTTTCCGTGGAATGGTGGCGAACCCTGCACCAGCCGCAATCCATTTCCATGCGTGGCGTGAGCATTTCTTCGGGCCTCCTGATGCCCCTGTTGTTCATGAGCATCGGCATGTCCCTGCTGTTTTCGTACATGTTGATGGTCCGCACGCAGTTACTCTATCTCGATCGCTTGCTTCACGCGAAAAAAGGGCGCCTCTTGAGCCAGTTTCACCTATCGAAATCCGATTCATGACGAATTTGCACATACGATGGGGCGGCGTGTGCATTGTCGCAATCGTGTTCATCGTGCTCACCTATCACCACTATCGGGACAACCTGGCGAGTCTTGCTCCTCAACAGGTCAAGCAGGAAGCTCCCGCAGGTGATATCCGGGTCCTGGGCATGGTGCAAGGCGGCACGCTTGAAACCCACGGGGTTGGAAAAGCCGCGTTCACCCTGCTTGGGGAAAGCGCTTCGGTTCCGGTGCAGTATGAAGGTCCGCCACCGGATAACCTGCGGGAACTCAAGATCCTGATCCTGATCGGGAGGTGGAACGCGGCTACGCAGGTCTTCGAAGCCCGCGATATCGGGATCGTGCCGAACTATGGATTTATCGCCGGCGCCTATCTCCTGGGGCTCTTGCCGTTGGCGCTGCTGCTGTTTGCCATGAACCGGCGAGTCTACGTCTTGTATGAAGAAATCAAAACCTCCAAACTGTACGAGGAAGAGTGATTTGCCCTCACCCTGGCCCTCTCCCAGAGGGAGAGGGGAGAAGAGTTTCCTCTCCCTTGATGGGAGAGGATTAAGCCTGCCCCTGTGGAAGCAGGGGGTGAGGGTGATGAGATAAGATGTAAAGGGGACATGATGGTTGGGAAGAAAAAAGTCAGTATGCTAGTCAGTATCCTGTTGGTGGGCGGGGCCCTGGGCTATCTCGCCCTGGGGAATTTCGGGGAGAACGTGGTATACTTTTTCACTCCCTCCGAAGTGAAGGCTTTTTCCACCGACTACTATCAGAAAAAGGTACGCGTGGGCGGCATGGTCGTCGAAGGGAGCATGGAAACGTATCCCGATCGACTGGGATTAACCTTCCAGTTGACCGATGGGGAGGCGACGATTCCCGTCACCTTCGAAGGTATCCCGCCGGACTTGTTTAAGGAAGGCCAGGGCGCCGTAGTCGAGGGGTATTGGACCGGCGATCACCGATTCGAATCCAACCTGATCATGGCCAAACATTCCGAAGATTACATGCCCATCGAATTGAAACGCGCAGGCGTGGAACTGCCTCGTAAGGATTTCATGAAATCGCTGGTGGAATAAATCCACCCTCACCCCAGCCCTCTCCCGTCTATACACCGTCAAGGGAGAGGGGGGAAGAGATTAGCCCTCTTCCGAGTCTCCTCTCCCTGGATGGGAGAGGATTACGGTGAGGGTGGATTGTCGGTGATCCCGATATGATTATTGAAATCGGACATTTTTCCGCTGTCATCGCGTTGGTGCTGGCCGTGTTCGGGATTGCGTCGTCCGGTCTGGCGCTCCGGACGCACAACGCGGACTGGGTCCGGGCCGGGCGCATGGCCCTGACGCTCATTTTCATCCTGCTGGCCGTGGGTATGGCCGCGCTGATCTATTCGTTTCTCGCGCGCGACTTTTCCGTCCATTACGTCGCCACCAATTCGAATTCGCAACTCCCCTTGTTTTACACCATTGCGGCCGTCTGGGGCGGGCACGAAGGCTCGCTCCTGTTGTGGGTCTTCATCCTG
Organism: Nitrospirales bacterium; assembly: GCA_022824735.1. Lineage (GTDB taxonomy): Bacteria > Nitrospirota > Nitrospiria > Nitrospirales > UBA8639 > Bin75. Next base: position 5,158 of record JAJDZI010000035.1, on the reverse strand, counting down.
TCCACGTTCAGCACGATTGCCGTGTGGCTCCATTGGCGAACCCAGCCGGCCATCATGCCGTACCTCATCGGCATGGAATGCCTGGTCATCCTGGGGTTCCTGCTCCTGATTCTCTTTCTCTCAAGCCCCTTCGACCGGCTGATCCCCGCGCCGCCGGACGGCAAGGACCTGAACCCGTTGCTCCAGGACCCGGCCATGGTCATGCACCCGCCGATGCTGTACATGGGCTACGTGGGGTTTTCCATTCCCTTTTCCTTTGCCATGGCGGCGTTGCTCTCCGGCCGGCTGGGCGAGGAATGGATCAAGGTGACCCAACGGTGGACGATCTTCGCGTGGGTCTGCCTGACCACGGGGATCCTCCTGGGCGGCTACTGGGCCTATTATGAACTGGGCTGGGGCGGTTACTGGGGATGGGACCCGGTGGAGAACGCCTCGTTTATGCCGTGGCTGGTCGGGACCGCCTTCCTGCATTCCGTGATGGTCCAGGAAAAACGGAAGATGTTCAAGGTCTGGAACCTGTTTCTCATTATCGTCACGTTTTCGCTTTCGCTGATCGGCACGTTCCTGGTACGTAGCGGCGTCCTCACGTCGGTCCATACGTTTGCCACCGATCCGGAACGGGGCTTGTACATCCTGATATTCGTGACCACGATCATCGGCATTGCCTTCGGGTCCCTGATGCTGCGAGCCAATAAGCTGAAGAGTCAGATCGAAATGGACTCCATGGTGTCACGAGAGTCGGTGTTTCTCTTCAATAATCTCTTCTTCCTGGTGGCGACGGCTACCGTCTTTCTCGGCACCCTGTATCCACTCATGATTGAGACCTGGCAGGGCGCGAAAGTCACCGTCGGACCGCCGTACTACAATGCGGTGTTCATGCCGATCGCGCTGGGGCTCCTGTTTCTGATGGGCGTCGGCCCGTATATTCCATGGCGCAAGGCCTCCCAGGCCAGTTTGAAGAAAAATTTTCTGATCCCGGTCGGCGTGGGCGTCGTGTCCATCGTCGTGTTGTTCGCCCTCGGTATCCGCAGTCTCTTTGCCTTGACCGGCGCGTTCGTCGTGGGCTTTTCAGGCGCGGCCATTCTTATCGACGTCGGCAAAATTTCCTCGCTGTACGCCCGCCGGGATTCCATCAACCTGCTGAAAGGTTTTCTCTCGGCTTTCACGGCCAATCAACGCCGCTATTCGGGTCTCGTGACCCACGTGGGTGTGCTGGTCCTGGTCATCGGCATCATTGCTTCGACCGTGTATCAGACCGAGAAGGTCGTGTCGCTTCGCGTCGGGGATGAGTTCGTCATCGACGATTACCGGGTGAAACTCGAACGGATTCACGACGTCAGAGGAAAAAACTGGACCGCACAGGAAGGCGTATTTGAAGTCTATGAAGGCAATACGCTGCTGACCAAATTACGCCCTCAGAAGCGCGTGTACGATGCGTCGCAGACCCCGACAACCGAATCCGCCATCTACGCCAAAAACATGGGACATATTTTTCTTACCATGCCGGACGTGTCCGCGGACGGCGTGGCGGTTGCCCGGGGCGTGATCAATCCCCTGATCCTGTGGGTGTGGGGCGGCGGCGGCATCATGGGACTCGGGGTCTTGCTCAACATTTTCCGCCCGCGGAAACGGGATGAATAGGGCCCTTTTATTATTCCTCCCCTTTGTAAGGGGAGGCCAGGTGGGGTAGAGGACATGACCGGACCTTCTACCTCCCCTAACCCCTCCTTACAAAGGAGGGGAATTTGCTGTGTTTTGCTTAACCTTGTCGTCGCATCATGACTCGTACCACGCAGATTACCATTTTCGTCGTGCTCCTGGCCCTGCTCTCGTTGTTTTACCAGGGACTGTGGGGCGACCCGCGGCATATCCCGCCGGTCCTGGTGGACACCCCGGCCCCCGTGTTCGAAGGACCCGACGTGGAATCCGGCGAGCCGTTATCCTCCGAGCAATACAAAGGCAAAGTCATCCTCGTAAACTTTTGGGCCTCCTGGTGTCAGGAATGCAAGGTCGAGCATGAGAACCTGCTGAGACTGTACGAGGAATTCAAAGATCATCCCGAGTTTGTCATGCTGGGAATCAACTACCAGGACGAGATCCCCAAGGCGCGCGCGTATTTGCAACGCTACGGATCGAGCTTCCCGCACATGCAGGACGTCAAGGGCGCGTTAGCCATCGATTTCGGCGTCTACGGCGTGCCGGAAACGTTCGTTATCGACAGGCAGGGCATCATCCGCCACAAATGGATCGGCCCGATTGTCGATAACGTGTATACCAATCTGACACAAAACGTGCTGACGCCATTATTGTCCGATCCAACGCCCCCTCGACAGGGCTCAGGGCAAACCACCTGAATGTTTCGTCTTGTCCCTATTCTGATCATTTTGTGTTTCGTTTTCCCCACCGCGGGCTTGGCCGAAGTCGTGGATGAAACGGAGATCGATCAACAGGTGCGCGAGATTGCCAAAACGCTTCGATGCACCGTGTGCCAGACCGAGAACATTTGGGAATCGGGCGCGCCCCTGGCCCATCAGATGCGGGAAGCCGTACGGGAACGCGTGAGGCAAGGTCAATCCGCCGAGGAAATCCGGGCGTACTTTCACAGCCGCTACGGCGATTACATCATGATGGAACCGCCGAAACAGGGGGTCAATTGGCTGATCTGGGTGGCGCCGTTCCTGTTGCTGTTCGGCGGCGGAATCCTGCTCTGGAGAGAAGTCAAAGGATGGGTGACGCGCACCCCCGCGCCTCAGCCCCCTCCCGCACTCGATGAAACCTCCCGGCGCCGAATCGAGCGGGAATTGCACCAGGATAAATTGGAATAGGATTTTGCTGCGTACGGAACCACACCAACATAACTCGATCAATCAACCATATAACGTTCAGAAGCTATTTCTTGCCCATCGTTAGTTAAAATGAACTGACGTGCTACCATGGCAACGCTGATATTTCTCCGAATTGTTGTTCGATTTGATCAGGCGTTAAATCTTCATCGAGTTTAAACTCAATATAATGTAAAAATTTCGTACAAGCCGGAAACGTCATACAATCAACAAAATGATATTTGCCGTCGCTTTCCTTTTTGTAGACAGGAATACGATGAGGGGGATCACGTCGTCTTTGAATTGCCAAATAAGTGGATTCATTAGCAAGGAATAAAACAGTACGCATTAAAAGTCCTTTCTATTTGTTATTTTTCGATATCTTCAAGGCGTTGTACATGAGGAAGGAAGTCGTATGTTTAAGGGTATAAGATATGAATTTGAGAATATAAGCGCCAAGGCCTTAAATCCTCGTGATAAGACTTTGAACCCTCGGCAAAAGGAAAATTTCAATTTCCAGAAGGTCGCATCAACGTTAGCCGATTATGGTTTTAATTGCATACGGTTAAGCGACGATTGGCAAGGGGCTGATTTCATCGCTTGTCACATCGATGGGAAGACGTTTATAAAAATTCAACTCAAGGCACGCCTAACTTTTGATAAAAAATATATCGGCAAGAATATTTTCATTGCCTTTAACCAAGATAGGAAATGGCATTTATACCCACATGATAAACTTCTTCGAAAGAAGGTTGAAGATCAAAAGACGATTGAAGAATTAATAGAAAATACAAAAGCGTGGGATGTCGACGGGACTTTTACTTTTCCTCGTATTCCAAAAAAATTAGAGAAACTTATGGCCGAATATGCAATATGAAACTGCTGACTCTGACAGCTAGCGAGACTTCCCGCGCGCGCTTTCTATCCGCCCATTTGCGCGATGCGCCGCGTCATCCATTCCACGTAGGCCGTCCGGGTCATGCCACGCCTTTGCGCCTCGCTGGCGATGAAGGTGGCCACGCCCTCATCCAGCAACATGTTGGCGCGAACGCTCCGGCCCGAGAGACGGAGCAGCGGGACGGAAATCAGCAGGCACCCGTCGGGAGGTTCCACCTGTTCAAGCGCGCTGGGCGGCGTGATCATCTCCCCGTCCTTTTCCGTCTCTATCACGTAATCGCGCAACGCGTCCTCGGCGTTTACCAACGCTTCATCAAGCGTTTTCCCCATGGCGACAATGCCGGGCAGGTCGAGAAAGGTCACGCCATAGGCGCCTTTTTTGCCATCGATCACCGCGGGATATCTCATGGTGTTCCTCTCCTTTCCAGGCGGCTACTCAAGCCACCCCGCTTTCCTGGCAATGGAGCGGGCAACGCCCGGCGATACCGTTTTGTGTCTGGGCAGGGTAATAATTCCCTTGATGCCGGGATGCCGGTAAATGTCATGATCGGAGCCGTGGCGCTTCAGGTACCACCCGTCCTGTTCAAGCCTGTGCTTGATCTTCTCGGCTCTCGTTTCCATGTGCATATATATACACAATCTAAAGAAAATTCAATATGTCTGAAGGACGGCATTTTGCCACAATGATCTCCAGTTAGCCGTTCCGCGCGCCACGCCGCTCTTGGAAACACTGCATGTCGACCATCTTCTTTTTTGTCTGTCTCATGATCCTCATCGGGGTGATTGCCGCAATTTCTTCTCCCTTTTGGCGGAAGGACCCCACCGCGCCCGAGCTGATCAGCCGGGAAGCCGAGGAAGACCAGGAACGGGCCGATCTGTCCGTCGAACGTGAGGTCCTCCTCCAGTCGCTTCAGGAACTCGACGTCGAATTGGCGCAAGGCCGGTTGGAGCAGGAGGATTATGATCGCCTGAAAGCCACGGACGAGCAGCGCCTGCTGGGTGTCATGGACCGGCTCGAAGCCCTTGCTGCCACCGGCCGGCCGTCGTCGGCCACCGAGCGGGCCGGGCAACCGGGGAGTGCCTGGGGTTCGGCGGTCGCGGTCAGCCTGGTGGTGGTCATCTTGTCGGTCGGGACCTACGGCTTTCTGCAATGGCGGACCATCAACCGGCTCGTGGGCATCCAAACCGAACGGACCGGCCAAATGCCCGATCCGCGGGAAATGGTCGCGCGGCTGGAAGCCAGACTCAAGGAAAACCCCGACGACGTGCAAGGCCAAATGATGGCCGGTCGCTCCTACATGGTCCTGGAACGTATGGATGACGCGAAGAACGCGTACGAGAAGGTGCTGGAACTGGACCCTCGCAATCATGAAGCGCATTACAACCTGGGCGTCATCATGATCGAAGAACGAAAATTCGACGACCCCAAAATTTTCGAA